>DATMPC010000060.1 GCA_035567895.1 Terriglobales bacterium
CGAGATCTACGTGCTGACCAAGGAAGAGGGCGGACGGCATACTCCGTTCTTCAAGGGCTATCGTCCGCAGTTCTACTTCAGAACGACGGACGTGACCGGCGTAGCGGAACTTCCAGCAGGCACGGAGATGGTAATGCCGGGCGACAACGTGGCACTGACGATCGAGCTGATCACGCCGGTGGCGATGGAGAAGGGCTTGCGCTTCGCGATCCGCGAGGGTGGACGCACGGTGGGCGCAGGTACGATTAGCGAGATTGTGGCTTAAGAGAAGTAATCAGTAGTCAGTGCTCAGTTACTGACAACTTACTACTGAAAACTGAGAACTTTTTACCGCAGCGGCAAGACAGACCGCAGCAGATCTTTGAGAGATAACAAATGGTAGGACAGAGAATACGCATCCGGTTGAAGGCTTACGACTATCGCGTTCTTGACCAGTCGACTGGGGAGATCGTGGAAACCGCGCGTCGCACCGGAGCGCAGGTAGCGGGACCGATTCCGCTGCCGACGATCAAGAATAAGTACTGTGTGCTGCGTTCGCCGCACGTCGACAAGAAGTCGCGCGAGGCCTTCGAGATCCGCACACACAAGCGACTGCTCGACATCCTCGATCCCACACAGCAGACGGTTGATGCGCTGATGAAGCTCGATCTTCCGGCCGGTGTGGACGTCGAGATCAAGGCATTCGGAAGTTAGAGAACCTCTCGCGAGAGAGCCTACAGTCCCCGCCGCGGCGGGGATGATGAGGAGAAGAAGAAAAAATGGTTTCAGGAATTTTGGGAAAAAAAGTCGGCATGACGCAGCTCTTCGATGACAAGGGCGAGGTACGCCCGATTACGGTGCTGCAGGCTGGACCGTGCGTGATCACGCAGCGCAAGAACGCGGCGCGTGACGGATACGACGCCGTCCAGATTGGACTCGTCGAATTCGTGAAGGGCAAGCGCGTTACTAAGCCGATGCAGGGACACTTCGGCAAACACAATCTGCCGCCGGTGAAGTTTATGAAGGAAGTCACCGTAAACACTGTAGTGGAAGCTGGCGAGACGCAGTCGAAGGGCGAGAATCCCCCGGCGGAGACGAACGGCCAGGTCAAGGTCGGTGACAAAGTTCTGGTGGATATCTTCCAGGACGAAAAGTTTGTCGATGTGACTGGAACCAGTAAGGGTCGAGGATTCGCTGGCGTTGTTCGTCGGCACCATTTCGGCGGCGGACCGAAGTCCCACGGGCATATGTTCCAGGTGCAGGGTTCGATCGGCGCCTCATCGTTCCCATCTCGCACGTTCCCCGGACAGCGCATGTCCGGGCACATGGGCGTCGACCAGTGCACGGTTCGCAACCTGCGCATCATCGGCATCGACCTTGAAGAAAATCTGTTGATGGTCGAAGGCGCGGTACCTGGTCCCAAAGGCGGATATGTAGTGATCAACAAGGCCAAGAAGCCGCCGCGTGAGCGTCGTGGATTTGCCGGCGCGCAAACGGTCGATCCGTTGAAGGCTGCGAAGAAGGCCGCTGCCGGAAAGGCCAAGAAATAACCATGGCAAAGATTGACGTTGTAGATCTGAAGGGCAAGAAGGTCGGCAGCCTTGAGCTGGCAGACGAGGTCTTCGGCACGATCAATGAAGACCTGCTCTGGGAAGCAGTGACGCATTACCGCGCAGCTCAGCGCGCGGGTACTCACGCGACCAAGAACAAGAAGCTCGTTTCCGGCGCAGGCAGAAAGCTGTGGAAGCAAAAGGGTACCGGACGGGCGCGTGTTGGCTCGATCCGATCGCCTCTCTGGCGCCACGGTGGCACGGTCCACGGACCTCAGCCGCGCAGCTACGATTTTGCGTTTCCCAAAAAGAAACTGCTCGGGGCGTTGCGGTCGGCCCTGGCAACGAAGCTGTCGGACGGCAAGCTGACTGTGGTTGAGAGCCTGGATTCCCTTTCGGGCAAAACCAAAGACTTGCGAGAAGCCCTGGATACGCTGGGTGTCGAGAAGACTTCGTTGATCGTGGCGAACGTGAATTCTGAGACTCGGGAACACGATCGCAATTTGTATCTGAGCGCGCGGAATCTCGACGGAGTGGAGTTGGTGTCGGGTTCGGAAGTGCATCCGTATCACCTGCTTCGTTACGACCGTGCGATTTTCGCGCGGCCTGCGATCGAGCAGTTGCAGGAGACGCTTAAGAAGACCGTATCCAAGCGGCAGAATGCGGAGGTGGCCTAATGAAGTCTGCTTACCAAATCATCCGCCGGCCGGTGATCACGGAGAAGGCTGAGCGAGCGAAGGAATTTGATCCGAAGGCCGCCAAGGACAAGAGTTCGCGCAAGAAGGAAGCAACTTCGGGTCAGCTCGTATTTGAAGTTGCAGCTAAGGCAACCAAGACCGAGATCAAGCAAGCCGTGCAACAGGTCTTCAAGGTAAAGGTTGATACGGTGCGGACCGCGAACTTCCACGGCAAGGAGCGACGCCGCGGCCGTTTCGCCGGACATCGTCCGGACTGGAAGAAGGCTTACGTTCGTTTGAAAGTGGGCGAGAAGATGCCCGAATACGCGGACAACGCGTAGAAAGAAATCGGGCCATCGGGTGATCGGGTCATCGGGCGGTAGAGGCAAGAACCTGATCTTCCTGGAGCTATATAGACAATGCCGATTAAGACATACAGACCACTTACTCCGTCGCTGCGGTTCAAGACGACACTGGTCAACGACGACATCACGACCGATCGTCCGCACAAGGCGCTGACGAAGATCAAGCAGCGTACTGGTGGGCGTCGCAACGCCGGCGACATCACGAGCTGGCATCGTGGCGGTGGGCATAAGCGCAAGATTCGCGTGATCGACTTCAAGCGCGATAAGGCCGGAGTCCCGGCGACCGTCGCGTCGATCGAATACGATCCGAACCGCTCTGCGCGTATCGCTCTGTTGGCATATGCTGATGGCGAGAAGCGCTACATCCTGCAACCGGTGGGGCTGCAGGTTGGGCAGAAGATCGTCAGCGGTCCTGAGGCTGACATTCTGGTTGGCAATGCGCTTCCGCTGCGCAACATCCCTGCGGGTACTACCGTGCACAACATCGAGCTGAAGCCGGGAAAGGGTGCGCAGATGGTGCGCTCGGCCGGTGGCGCTGCGCAGCTGGTTGCGAAGGAAGGCGACTACGCGCTGCTGAAGCTGCCCTCGGGCGAGACACGCAAGGTGCTCATCGATTGTATGGCGACGGTGGGTCAAGTCGGGAATACCGATCATGAAAATGTCTCGATCGGCAAGGCTGGCCGTAAGCGATGGTTGGGTCGTCGTCCGGTGAACCGCGGTGTTGCCATGAACCCGGTCGACCATCCACATGGTGGTGGCGAAGGAAAGACCTCCGGCGGACGTCATCCGGTGACACCCTGGGGACAACCGACACGAGGCTACAAGACGCGCAATAACAAGCGGACTGACAAGTTCATCGTGAGCAGAGGGAAATAAGGTTTTTATGGCAAGAAGCACAAAAAAGGGGCCGTTCATCGACGAGCACCTGATGAAAAGAATCGAGACAATGAACCGCGCGAACGACAAGAAGGTCGTGCGCACGTGGTCGCGTCGGTCAACGATTCACCCTGACATGGTGGGACACACAATCGCCGTGCACAACGGCCGCAAGTTCATTCCGGTGTATGTCTCCGAGAACATGGTCGGACACAAGCTGGGCGAATTTAGCCAGACGCGAAGCTTCAAAGGGCACTCGGTGAAGGCGGCGGCAACGGAAACCGCAGCGAAGCCAGCGCCAGCGCCGACACCGGCGAAATAGCGGAGAGAGAACATGAATTTTGCTGAACAGGAATTTCTAGCCCAGGCGCGCTTCCAGCGTGTCTCGCCGCAGAAGGCTCGCTTGGTATTAGACCTGATCAAGGGCCGCCGCGTGGAAGAAGCGGTGAATACGCTAGCTTTTACCAAAAAGGGAATTGCTCCGGCGATCGGCAAGCTGCTGCGCTCTGCGATCGAGAATGCCAATTATCTTGGGCAGGAGAAGGGCCTCGACGTCGACGTCGATCAGCTCTACGTGAAGCGCGCGATCGCCAACGATGGTCCCCGCATGAAGCGTATTCGTCCGGCTCCGATGGGAAGGGCATATCGTTATCAGCGCCGCATGGCACACATTGAGATTGCTCTCGCTGAAAAGCTTCGCGCACAGACTGGCGGCGCTGCGACCGTAGTCGGCGAGGAAGCTCCGAAAGCTAAGAAGCGCGCTGTGGGCAAGCCCGCGAAGAAGACCGCGTCGAAAAAAGCGACGGCGAAAGGATAACTATGGGTCAGAAGGTACATCCCTACGGATTTCGGCTCGGCTACACCAAGCCCTGGAAATCGCGCTGGTTCGTCGAGCGCGACTACGACAAGCTCCTCCTGGAAGACGTGAAGCTCAAGGCAGAGTTGAAAGACAAGCTGAAGTCCGCCGGCGTGAGCGCGATTGAAATTGAGCGCCCGGGGAATAAGCTACGGATCATCATCAAGACGGCGCGGCCTGGCATCATCATCGGACGCAAGGGCGCCGAGATTGACAAGCTCAAAATCGAGTTGCAGAAGCGGACCAACCGCGATGTCTTCATCGATATTCAGGAAGTGCATAAGCCGGAGCTCGATGCTCAACTGGTCTCCGAGTCGATTGCTCTTCAGCTTGAAAAGCGTGTCGGCTTCCGCCGCGCGATGCGCAAGTCAGTCGATTCTGCCCTGCGGTTTGGGTGCAAGGGCATCAAGGTTCGCGTGTCCGGCCGCTTGAACGGAAACGAGATCGCACGCTCGGAGTGGTACCTCCAGGGAAGGCTGCCGTTGCATACGCTGCGCGCCGATATTGAGTATGGCTTCAGCGAGGCGCGCACGACGTACGGCGTAATTGGAGTGAAGACCTGGATTTACAAAGGCGAGATTCTTGCGCAGAAGAAGCGTGAGCCACAGGTGGCAGCGACGGCGTTTTAGCGAATTCACGAAGTTGGATAGGGCTTTTGCCCAAGAGAAATCTTTATGTTAATGCCGAAAAAAGTTAAGTACCGCAAGACGCAGCGCGGACGCATGGCTGGAAAAGCATGGCGCGGTTCGCAGCTCTCCTTCGGTGACTATGGACTGAAAGTGCTGGAGTGCGGCTACATCACTGACCGCCAGATCGAAGCAAGCCGCGTGGCGATGACGCGTTTCGTGAAGCGTGGTGGCAAGGTGTGGCTCCGGCTCTTTCCTGACAAGCCGGTAACCAAGAAGCCCGCCGAAACTCGTATGGGTAAAGGAAAGGGAGCGCCGGATCACTGGGTAGCGGTGGTTCGCCCGGGCAAGATCCTGTTCGAGATGGAAGGGGTAAGTCAGGCCGACGCGCAGGAAGCGATGCGCCTGGCGTCACACAAGCTTCCGCTTAGAACCAAGTTCGTTGCGCGTGAAGGACATTAGACAGAGATGAATATCGAGAAAATCAGAAATCTTGGTCCTGACGAGCTGCTGCACCAACAGCGCGATGCTGCCGATCAGCTCTTTCGGCTGAAGTTCCAACTCAAAATGGGACAGACGAGCGGCGTCAAAAAAATGCGCGAGCTGCGCAAGGACCTGGCGCGCATCAAGACAATCGCTCGTGAGCGCGAACTGGGAATTGACAATGCTGTAGTTAGTAACGCTGCCAGCACAGCGACAACGGCGAAGCATCAAGCCGCGCCTGCCGCAGCCCCGATGGCTCCCGCAAAGAAGAAGTCCTCGAGGGCGGTCGCAAAGAAGAAGTCGGCATCCGCGAAGAAGGCAGCTGCACCGAAAAAGAAAGTCGCGGCAAAGAAGAGCAAAGCGAAAAGGTAGTTTCGCGCTCCCGTCACGGCGGGATGAAGGAGATTTTTGAATGGCCCAGCAAGCAACCGGAGCAACGGCGCTTAAGACCGATTCACACCGGAATGAAAAGATCGGATACGTAACTTCCACGAAGATGGCGAAGACCGTGGTGGTTGAAGTTGAGATGCGCAAGGCGCACGCCAAGTACAAGCGTGTAATCGCGAAGTCCAAGAAGTTCTACGCGCATGACGAACAGAACACTGCTCGCACGGGCGATGTGGTGCGCATCGTCGAAACACGTCCATTGTCCAAGCTGAAGCGCTGGCGTCTGGCTGAGATCATTCAGCGTGCAGCGATCGTGCCGGGCGCGGAAAAGATCGAGCAGGCAAGCTAGTCCTACTTCGCAGACGAGGAGAAAAAGATTATGGCCGTAATGATGCGAAGCATGTTGGAAGTCGCCGATAACTCCGGCGCGCGCAAGTTGCAGATGATTCTGCCGCTGGGCGGATCCAGTGGTCTGCGCGCGGGTTTGGGCGACATTATCACCGCCTCCGTGAAGGAAGCATCGCCGGATGGAACGGCGAAAAAGGGAACCGTGGTGAAAGCGGTAGTTGTGCGCATGCGCAAGGAGTCGCGCCGCCGCGATGGCACCTATATTCGCTTCGACCAGAACGCCGCGGTGCTGATCAATGAGACCGGCGAGCCGGTAGGGACGCGTGTCTTTGGTCCGGTTGCCCGCGAACTGCGTGAGAAGAAGTTCTTAAAGATTGTTTCGCTTGCCCCAGAGGTTCTGTAAGAGAAGTATTCAGCACTCGGCAGTCAACATTCAGCCCTGCCAGTGCAAAAAAGTTGAACGGCTGAGTGCCTGGAGTTAGAAAACGAGATTTTGATCATGATGGAAAAGACATATGACATCCGCCGCAACGATCAGGTAAAGATCATTGCCGGTCGTGACAAGGGCAAAGAAGGACGCGTGCTGCGTGTGTTTCCCGACAAGGCTCGCGTGTTGGTCGAGCACGTGATGATGGTGAAGAAGAACGTGCGGCCGAATCCGCAGAAGAACATTAAGGGTGGCATCGCCGAGCAGGAGAGCCCAATCGCGATCTCGAACGTAAAGCTCATCTGCCCGAGTTGCGGACCGGTGCGAGTTGGGCACGACCGACACGGCGAGAAGAGCGTTCGCGTCTGCAAACGCTGCAAGACCACGTTGGAGAAGAGCTAAGCCATGAGTGCGAGATTACGAGAAAGATTTCACAAAGACATCGCCCCTGTGCTCCAGAAGGAGCTGTCGCTGAAGAATCCGATGGCGGTTCCTCGCTTACATAAGATCGTTGTGAACATGGGAGTCGGCGAGGCGACGCAGAATGCGAAGGTCCTCGATCCTGCTGTCGCGGAACTCGGCCAGATTACCGGGCAGAAGCCAGTGGTGACGAAAGCAAAGAAATCCATCGCTGCGTTCAAGGTTCGTGAAGGAATGCCGATCGGCGCCATGGTCACTCTGCGCGGGGATCGTATGTATGAGTTCCTCGACCGTTTGATCAATGTGGTGCTGCCCCGTGTGCGCGACTTCCGGGGAGTCTCCACGAAGTCCTTCGATGGGCGCGGCAACTACACGCTTGGACTGCGCGATCAGTTGATCTTTCCGGAGATCGACTATGCGAAAGTCGACAAGCTCAAAGGTATGAATGTCACGATTGTGACGACAGCTAAGAACGACAACGAAGCCCGAGCATTGCTTCGTAGCTTCGGAATGCCGTTCAGGGCCGCGTAAAAGGTTTCACAGTTTCAGAGTTAGAAGAATTTTCTTTAAGGATTGCATGACTACAGCAAAACGAGTCAAGGACGCGAAGATCGAGAAAAAGTTTGAGCAGGCGCGCGGCAGCAAAGGGCCGAAGCCCAAGTTTTCCACGCGCAGGCATAACCGCTGCAAACTCTGCGGACGTCCGCGGGCTTACCTGCGGAAGTTTGGCGTCTGCCGCCTGTGCTTCCGCGGGCTGGCTCTTCGCGGCGAGATTCCTGGGGTTTCCAAGTCGTCCTGGTAGAAGAGGCTTTCGGCGCTTGGCACTCAGCGTTCGGCCGGTCGAGCCCGTGAATGGTTTTAGGCCGAATGCTGAATGCCGATAGCCGAGTGCTCACTGCAGTACGTTTCGGCCTGGTTTCCGCCGCGGCGGACTAACGCGAAACGATAAGAGGAGATAAGAATGAGTTTGACCGATCCGGTCGCAGATTTGTTGACCCGAATTCGTAACGCTGTCAGTGCGCGCCAACAGAAGCTGGATGTGCCGGCTTCGAAGCTGAAGATGGAAATCGCCCGCATCCTCAAAGAGGAAGGCTACATCTCCAACTTTAAGGCCACGGAAGAAAGCGGGCGCAAAGTACTGCGCGTGTACCTGAAATACAGCTCGAGCAACGATGCCGCTATTACAAATGTGGCCCGCGTTTCGCGACCCGGCTGCCGCGTGTATGTCGGCCACACAGAGATTCCGCGCGTTCTCGGCGGTCTGGGAATCAATATCCTCACGACTCCAAAGGGCGTGATGACCGGGCGTCAAGCGCGCAAGAGTGGCATTGGCGGCGAGATTTTGTGCGAGGTTTGGTAACTAGCTAAGAGCTAAATGACGGTCGTGGACTTCCAGAAAACTCTGGAACGACTCACCGAGAGGAACTTATGTCGAGAATTGGAAAAAAGCCGATCACGGTGCCCAGCGGGGTGAAGGTCAATATCCAGGGCAATCTCGTGTCGGTACAAGGACCTAAGGGCAAGCTGGATACGCCAGTCCCAATCGGAATCAAGGTTGAACAAAAAGACGGGCATCTGGTTGCGATTCGCGAGAACGATTCGCAAGCGGCGATTCACGGATTGGCGCGCGCTCTCGTGTTCAATGCCGTCGAAGGTGTGACCAACGGCTGGAAGAAGGAACTCGAAATCGTTGGAATCGGTTATCGCGTGGAAATGAAGGGTAAGGGTACTGTGGTGTTCACGCTGGGGTTTTCCCACCCCATCGAGTTCCCGCTACCCGCTGGTATTGATGTTGCGGTGGACCCAAAGCAGACGCGGCTGACCGTCAGTGGAATTGATCGCCAGAAGGTTGGACAAGTTGCTGCCGATATGCGCTCGCTCCGTCCACCGGATCCGTATAAGAACAAGGGTGTCCGCTATGCTGGCGAGCGCCTGAAGAAGAAGGTTGGCAAGACCGGAGCGAAGTAATCGGGCGATCGGAACATCATCGACCCGGACATACAAAATTGATCGTGCTGCTGGGAGCAGTACGAAGCAAGGGCAAAAAGCATGATTCCGCAGATTTCGAAAGACGCAGTAAGGCGGCGGGTTCACACCCGCATTCGCACGAGACTTCAGGGTAGTGACGAGCGTCCGCGCTTGAACGTGTACCGCTCCTTGAACCATATCTATGCGCAGGTGATTGACGATGGCAACGGCGTTACCCTTGTCTCTGCGTCTACTGCGAGTGGCAAAGAGGGCAAGAGCAAGAAGAATGCGGGCGGCAATCTGGCGTCGGCCAAAGAGATTGGGAAGTTGATCGCGCAACGGGCCAAAGAAAAAGGCATCAAGCAAGTGGTGTTCGACCGCGGTGGCTATCTGTATCACGGACGCATCAAGGCCCTTGCCGAAGCCGCACGCGAAGCAGGATTGGAGTTCTAAACGAATGGCAGCAACCGGAAAGAAGAGAATCGACGCTGGTCAGTATCAGCTTAAGGACCAGGTCGTCGCCATCAATCGCGTTACCAAGGTAGTCAAAGGCGGCAAGAACCTGTCATTTGCCGCGCTGGTTGTTGTGGGAGATCCGGCAGCCGGAGTTGTCGGCTACGGTTCCGGAAAAGCCAAGGAAGTTCCGCAGGCGATCCGCAAAGGTATCGAGTCGGCAAAGAAAAACCTGATCAAGGTGAATCTCACGCAGACCACGGTTCCCCACGCGGTTCTCGGACGCTTTGGCTCGGGGCACGTTCTTCTGAAGCCGGCTCCGGAGGGAACTGGTGTTATTGCCGGTGGCGCCGTTCGAGCGGTGATGACTTCGGCAGGAGTCCAGAACGTGCTCACGAAGTCGCTCGGTACGGCGAATCCGCACAATGTAATCAAGGCAACCTTTGACGCGCTCGGCAAGCTTCGTGACCGGGCTGAAGTGGCCGCACTTCGCGGCAAGACCGCTCAGGAGATCTAGACAGATGGCAGAGAAAAAGACTAGCTCTCAGAAGTCAGGGGCAAAGGGAACGGTGCGTATCCGCTGGGTGCGGTCGTACATTGCCTCTCCGGTGAAACACAAGAAAATTGTCAAAGGTCTTGGATTCACGAGGCTGAATCAAATCGTTGTGCGCGAAGACACGCCTTCGATCCGCGGCATGGTGAAGAAGATCCCGCACCTGCTCGAGTTTGTGCAGTAGCCAGCAGCAACGTAGAGACTCAGCATGCTGCGTCTCTACCATGCAGTAAGAGAACACTATGAACCTTTCCAATTTGCGAGCGCCTAAAAAGGCGAATTCGAACAAGAAGCGTGTCGGACGCGGTATGGGTTCGGGCATGGGCAAAACCTCAACCCGCGGACACAAAGGGCAGCGCTCCCGCTCCGGCTCGCGCATGATGCGAGGCTTTGAAGGCGGTCAGATGCCGTTGCACCGTCGCCTGCCGAAGCGTGGATTCACTAACATATTTAGGACTGAGTACACGATACTGAGTATCGACCGAATCGCCTCATTAGGCGAAGGCGATGTGACCCTCGATACTCTCGTCAAAGCCGGTCTCGCGAAGAACGGAGACTTGGTAAAAGTTCTCGGCGACGGAGAGCTCAAGAAGAAAGTCAACGTGCAGGCTCATAAGTTCTCCAAGTCTGCGCAGGAAAAGATCACCAAGGCCGGCGGCAAGGCGGAAGTCATCGGCGCTGCTTAAGAATGTTGGTCCTCTATGTTTGAGAAGTTAGCGAACATCTTTCGCGTTCCTGATCTTCGGACGCGCGTTCTATTCACTCTGGCGATGCTGGCGGTGTATCGCCTAGGTGGTCACATTCCTACGCCTGGCATTAACGCGGACGTGCTGTCCCAGTTCTTCGATCAGCAGCGTGGGTCGATGTTGGGTTTCGTGGATCTGTTCAGCGGTGGCAACCTGAAGCGCCTGACTGTTTTTGCGCTGGGAATCATGCCGTACATCACGGCGTCGATCATTCTCCAGTTGCTGACGGTTGTGTACGAGCCATTAGCGAAACTGCAGAAGGAAGGCGAGCTGGGACGCAAGAAGATCACGCAGTGGACTCGCTACCTCACAGTTGTGCTGGGTGCCCTGCAGTCGTTTGGTATCGCTGTGACTCTTCAGAAGAACTCTGGTGGAGTGCAGTTTGTGACGAATCCCGGCATCGGCTTCGTGCTGATGACCGTGATTACGCTGACAGCCGGAACCGCCTTCATTATGTGGCTGGGTGAGCAGATTACCGAGCGCGGAATCGGCAATGGAATGTCGCTCCTGATCTTTGCCGGAATTGTTGTGGGTCTGCCTCGCGGAATTGCTGAGCTCTACGAGAAGGTAAAGACCCAAGCCTGGGGCGGATTTACCGTGCCGGCGATGGTGCTGTTGATGGTCGTAATGATCGTTGTCGTCGCGTTCATCGTCTTCGTTGAGCGTAGCGAGCGGCGCATTCCCGTGCAGTACGCGAAGCGCATTGTCGGACGGAAGATGATGGGCGGCCAGAGTACATATATGCCCTTCCGCGTCAATGCGGGTGGGGTGATGCCGGTCATCTTCGCATCGTCGATCCTGAGCGCGCCGCTATTTTTCGCTCAATACTTCAAGAACACTAAGGGCATCGGCTGGATCTTCGACTCGCTGCGGGGCGGGGAGCCTCTGTACGAGTTCCTCTACGTTATCGGCATCATTTTCTTTGCGTACTTCTACGTTTCGATCATCTTCGATCCGGCACGCGTGGCTGACGACATGCGCCGGTACGGCGGGTTCATCCCTGGCATTCGTCCTGGAAAACGAACGCAAGAGTATGTAAACAGCATTCTTACGCGGCTAACGCTCGTAGGAGGGCTTTACCTCTGCGTGGTGTCCATCATCCCGCAGTGGATGATTGGCGGTATTCACTTGAACCATCTCCCGGGCGTTTTAGGGAACTTCTTTGAGCGGTTCCCGACGTGGTTTACCAACGGCCTAGGCGTCACGTTTTACTTCGGCGGAACCTCGTTGCTGATCGTCGTTGGAGTCGCGATGGATACCGTCAATCAGGTTGAAGCGCAACTAGTAATGCGCCACTACGAGGGTTTTACTCCCAAGAGTGGCCGGATTCGCGGTCGCCGTTGGTAGCTAAGTACGTAGGAATGCCGATGGTTGAGGGCCTGATCGTAATCCGCTATAATCAGGGATTGCAACGGCTCTCCGGACGTCGTCCTTGTCCCGCCCGCGGCAGCAACGTTCATCTCACGCCTAAAGGTTCCGATGCCGTTCTCCGAGGAGGAGACGAGCCTGCGCGGAATTCTGTGCTTTGCGAGAGTGTGGCCTGATGGCCATCATGTGCAAGTCGGCTGGTGAGATTGAGAAAATGCGCCGTAGTGGGCGCATCGTCCGGCAGGTACTGGACGCCGCGGTAGCAGCAGTTAAGCCCGGCGTTACCACGATGGATCTTGAGGCGGTAGCTGCCGCCAAGATCGAGGAGTTGGGAGCTAAGCCGGCGTTCAAGGGTTACTACGATTATCCGTGCGTGCTGTGCACCTCGGTAAATCAGGAGATCGTTCACGGTATTCCCTCTGCGAAGCGGGTGCTGACGGAAGGTGACATCGTTTCGATCGACTGCGGTGTAGTTCTGGACGGGTACTACTCGGACTCAGCAGTTACAGTTCCGGTTGGCAATCATGTGAAACCGGAGATCAAGAAGCTGCTTGATGTGACCAAGGCTTCCCTGGAACGGGCGATTCAGACAGCGCGGATCGGAAGTACTGTCGGGGACGTCGGCGCTGCAGTACAAGAGATGGTTGAAGCCAATGGCTTCAGCGTAGTTCGAGAATTCGTAGGACACGGGATCGGTACTCGGCTCCACGAAGAGCCGCAGGTTCCCAATTACGGAACCCGAGGGCACGGTCCTCGACTCCGTGAGGGAATGGTTCTGGCGATCGAGCCGATGGTGAATATTGGCAAGCCAGACACCAAGCTGCTCGACAATAAGTGGACTGCCGTAACTGTTGATGGAAGCTTGAGCGCCCATTTCGAGCACTCGGTAGCCGTGACAAAAGACGGACCAGTAGTTTTGACAGCATAGTTACAACTGAAGACTTAAGGATCGATTGAGCAAAGAAGACGCGATTGAGGTAATGGCAGTGGTGCTTGAACCGCTGCCCAATGCAATGTTCCGGGTGGAGCTGGAGAACAAACATCAGGTTCTCGCTCATGTGTCCGGACGTATGCGCAAGAATTTCATCAAGATTTTGCCCGGTGACCGCGTAGCGGTGGAGCTTTCCCCCTACGACCTGAACCGAGGCCGAATCGTGTATCGATACAAATAACGGTTTAGGGTGCAGGGAGTCATGAAAGTCAGAGCCTCAGTGAAGAAGATTTGCGATAAGTGCAAGGTCATCCACCGTCGTGGTGTGGTGCGTGTGATCTGCGAGAACTCCAAGCATAAGCAGCGGCAGGGATAAGGAAACATATGGCACGCATTGCAGGCGTCGATCTTCCGCGCAACAAGCACGTGGTCATCGCGCTCACATACATCTACGGCATCGGCAATCCGCGTTCGGCGCGCATTCTGGCGGCGGCCAAGGTGGATCCGGACAAGAAGGTGCAGGACCTGAATGAGGATGAGGTGAACCGCATCCGCCAGGTGATCGAAAGCGAGGGCAACGTCGAAGGCGACCTTCGCAAAGACACCTCGATGCACATTAAGCGTCTGATCGAAATCGGCTCTTATCGCGGATTCCGTCACCGCCGTAATCTCCCGGTTCGCGGGCAACGAACACACACCAACGCCCGCACCAGGAAAGGTCCGCGTAAGGGAACAGTGGCGAACAAGAAGAAAGCGGCGGCTAAGACATAACCATGGCGAAACCGGCAGCAACAACAGGCGGCGCTGCAGCAGCGCCCGAGAAAAAAGGCAAAAAGAAGCAGTTTAAGAAGAAAGAACGCAAGAATGTGCCGTTCGGCTTGGCGCACATTCAAGCCTCGTTCAACAACACGATCATCACCATCACCGACAACGAGGGGAAAGTAGTGTCCTGGAAGAGCTCCGGCTCGCTTGGCTTCCGCGGTTCCCGTAAGGGAACTCCGTTCGCGGCGCAACAAGCGGCGATGAACGCTGCCAATCAAGCGCGGGATCACGGCATGCGTTCCCTCGATGTTCGAGTCAGTGGTCCTGGATCGGGTCGAGAATCGGCGATCCGAGCCCTCGCAGCTGCGGGCTTGGAAGTACGCGTGATTCGCGATGTAACGCCGATTCCGCATAACGGATGCCGTCCGCCAAAGCGGCGGAGAGTTTAGTTTTTGCTGTCATTTCGAGCGTAGCGAGAAATCCCTACTCCCACGAAACGGGGTGGGTACAGTAGGGATTCCTCACTACGTTCGGAATGACAAAAAGAATGATCGGGAAGAAGGGCGCGCCGCCTGTAAACCGATCGCAATAACCCGATTCTTGGAGAATAAATGGCACGATACAAAGGACCAGTTTGCCGCCTTTGCCGGCGCGAAGGCATGAAATTATTTCTGAAGGGCACCAAGTGTTTCAGCGACAAGTGCCCAATTGAGAAGCGTAACTTCGCTCCCGGACAGCATGGCAAGGACCGCAAGGCCAAAATCGTTGGCTATGGCTTGCAGCTCCGCGAGAAGCAGAAGGCCAAGCGCATCTACTTCACGCTCGAAAAGCAGTTTCGCAACTACTTTGAGAAGGCAGCGCGCGCTAAGGGCGTGACCGGCGAGAAGCTTCTGCAACAGCTTGAGCGACGGCTGGACAACGTCGTCTATCGCCTTGGTTTCGCGATTTCGCGTCGCCAGGCTCGCCAGTTGGTTCGTCACGGGCACGTGGCGGTGAACGGACGCAAAGTGAACATTCCTTCGTACCAGGTTGCCGTCGGCGAAGAGATCGCAGTGCGCGATAACAGCAAGAAGATGACTGTGCTCGAGACCTCCAAGGAGTTCACCAGTCATCAGCCGGCAGTGAATTGGCTGGAAGTGGATCGCGACAATTACAAAGGACGGGTAACTGCTCTGCCCAAGCGTGAAGACATCAATTTGCCGGTCAATGAACAGTTGATCGTGGAGTTGTATTCGAAGTAGTGATTTGGTAGAGACGCAGCATGCTGCGTCTCTGCGGAACGTAAACACCAATAAACACGAGAGGACAATCGGCGCGGCCGTTGCAAAATGCTTCGCGACGCTATTAGCCGCGCAGGAAACTTCAGCTCACTGAATTAAAGGAAAAGGACAAACGAACATGCTCTGGAAGGGATTTCAAAAACCGAAGCGGCTCGCCGCTGATACCGACACGCTCACCGATAAATACGGCAAGTTTTATGCCCAGCCGTTCGAGCGTGGTTTCGGAACCACAATTGGAAACGCGTTGCGACGCGTTCTGCTCTCTGCCATCGAAGGCGCCGCAATTACCGCGGTGCGAATTGAAGGGGTTCTACACGAATTCCAGTCAATTCCCGGTGTCGTGGAAGATGCCACCGACATCATCCTGAATGTGAAGCAGGTTCCATTCAAGCTGAACAGCGACAATCCCAAAGCGATCTACCTGAAGACCGACCAGCCAGGTGTGATCACCTCCGGCATGATCGAAGCCGACGGCGACGTGGAGATCCTCGACAAGGATATCTACATCGCCACAGTGAGCGAAGGCGGAAAGCTCGATATGGAAATGCGCCTGAAGCGTGGGCGCGGCTATGTTTCTGCAGACAAGAATTTCGACGAGGATCTCGGACTCGGATTCATTCCTATCGATTCCGTTCACTCGCCCGTCCGTAAGTGCAACTATACGGTGGAAGCGGCTCGTCTGGGACAGATCACGGACTACGACAAGCTCACGCTCGAAGTCTGGACCAACGGCGCGGTAGTGCCGGCCGATTCGATCGGTCTGGCGGCAAAGCTGGTGAAAGATCACATGAGCATCTTCATCAACTTTGAGGAAGAGCACGAGACTGAAGGAGCGGAAGATCGCAAGCCGGAGATCCGGAACGAGAACCTGAACCGCTCGGTCGAGGAACTAGAGCTGTCCGTTCGCAGCTACAACTGCCTGAAAAACGCGAATATTCAGACCATCGGCGAACTGGTTCAGAAGTCTGAAGCCGAAATGCTGAAGACCAAGAACTTCGGGCGCAAATCGTTGAACGAGATCAAAGAGATCCTTGCTCAGATGGGTCTCAGTCTGGGAATGAAGATCGACGAACACGGAAACGCAGTCCCAGGACCAACCAGTCAGGCGCCGGCGGCTGTATTGGCGGGTGCATATTCGACTCCCGAAGACGACCTCGACGACGAAGAGCCAGCGGGCGGGTTCTAAACAGGCTTTCGGCAATCGGCGCTCGGCCTGAACACTTCATCGGCCGAACGCTGAGAGCCGACAGCGGAGTGCCAAATCAAATGTAAGAGCGCGCGAGATAGCCGTGCGCCGATTAATGAGTTAGGAATAGACGACCATGCGTCACCTGAAAGCAACCTGGAAACTAGGACGTAACACCAGCCACCGTCGCGCGCTGCTGCGCAACCTGGTGAGTTCTCTCATTCTCGAAGAGCGTATTGAAACTACTGTGGCAAAAGCCAAAGCCATGCGCCCTCACGTCGAGAAGATGATCACCTTTGGCAAACGCGGCGATGTTGCCGCTCGCAGACTCGCGGCGTCCTTTCTCACCTCCCGCGAAGCTGTCGACCGACTCTTCAGCGAAGTCGGACCGCGATATGGCGATCGTAACGGCGGCTATCTCCGAATTGTTCGGACGGGATTCCGTAAAGGCGATGGCGGGGAAAAGGCGTTCATTGAGCTCATCGGTTCGGAGAAGATTCTCGACGAGCGTCGCGAAAAGCGTTCTGAATTGCGCGCCAAGCGCCGCGAGGAAGTTGAGAAGGCGATGCAGGAACAGCAGGCTAACCTCGAAGCTAGCGGTGGTCCTGCGGCAGGCGAGGGTGAAAGCAAGTCCGAATAAGTCGAGAAATGTTGCATTGAGGCGCGGATACATTCCGCGCCATTTCCTTTTACGGCTTTTCGGCTCGTCTTCCCCGCCAATAATTGTTGGGCAACCCGACACACTCCCAGAAGAGTTTATGCGACAATGCTCGCCGCACTTCGGGAGCCGAACATATGTGCATGTTGTGCGAGCTGCAGTTGTTCAACGATCATCAGGCGCTTGAGCGCGAGTTCTACGATGTTTGCCCAAAATGCAAAAAGTTCCCGGCGGACGCCTCCGGCCACGAGTGCTATCACTGCTTCAGCGTCGGCGGCATTGTCGATGAGTGCCCGAAGTGCAATGGCAAACCTTGGAGTGAAGAGTTTTTCGCGGCCAGACACGAAATTGAGGGCGACGAGAAAGATCCCCTCCCATTCTAGGAATTTTCACCTCGTAGCGACGGCTTGCTGTTGAGAGTGTTCCCAAGCCCTCGTTCGCGGAATCCACCGCCGCACATTCTTGCAGTACTCCAGATACTCCGCGCCAAATTTGTCGCGAAGCGTAGGTTCTTCGTAGAAGAAGACGAAAAGATTCACCAGGACGATGATTGCGAGCGCATATCCCACCAACACGCCAGAGAACTCGGCAAAGAGAACCCCGCAGCCAAGCAAGACAAGCCCAGCCCCGAGGTACATAGGATTGCGGACATAGCGGTAGGGCCCGCTGATCACCAGATGTCGCGGCGCGTCAAAAGGGGCCGGAGTACCTTTTCCCACGACGAAAAAATTCACAAAGCAGCTAATTGCGATGATTGCGCCCGGGACGAGCAGAAGAAGGCCGAACCAACGAGCTGGGTGCTGGGACGGAAACTCCGTCGAGCTTCGAATATTTAACCATTGAGGCATCAACCATAGCCACAACAGCATAAAGCCGCTTATGTACAAAGCGCTGCGAAGAGCGAGGAATATCCGCTGGCCCATGATGCACCTCGGATTCTTGCCGCCAGGAGTATAGCGTCGAGAAGACGTTTACTCTAGCATTGCGAGCTATATTTCGGACCATCCCAGGTTGGAGAAGAAAGTGACAGAGCAGAGTCATGAGAAAACCATCAGCACAGTGATTGCTGAGCGACGCTCCACGCCGCGTTTCGCGCCGACACCGGTTGCGGAGGAGGATCTTAAGCGGATTGTTACGGCTGGGTTGGAGTCGCCCAGCGGCTACAACCTGCAGCCCTGGAGGTTCGTGGTCGTCCAAAGTCCTGAACTGCGCCGCAAGTTACGGGCAGCTTCTCACGAGCAGCCGAAAATCGAGCAGGCGCCCGTAGTGATCGTTGCCCTCGGCGATCCGGAAGGTTGGCGTGAGGGGGATCTCGACGCGATGATTCGAATCGGCGCGCAGCATGGGTACTCGCACCCGTCGAAGTCAGGCGAGATGCGCCAGATGATTTCCACGTACTTCAGCGAGCACAAGAACATTCCCATGTGGCTAAACCGCCAGGTAATGATCGCGCTCACAACTATGATGCTGATGGCTGAAGCGCTAGGATACGACACCGCGTTGATGGAGGGTTTTGAGGATGGCAAGGTAAGGGAAGCCATAAGTGCCCCCGAACGCATGGAAGTTATATGCCTGCTCGCGATTGGTCATCGCCAAGGAGAGGACAAGCGTTACGGCGGTCGATTTCCCGCAGACCGCGTCGTCTTTGCGGAAAGCTTCGGGCGTCCCTTCCCGCTCTAGCTGGAATTTGCCGTGGAATGACGTTCGTCGGTGTCCCGCCTCTGCTACCCCGGTATTAGGTTGGAAATGTCATCCCCGCAGTCAAAATATCCCGGAGCTCGGTTAAAACAGGTGAAACGCCTTGAATTGGTTCTCATTTCTCTTAGCTGCTACTGCATTATTTACCACCAGTCTGAGTCTCTAAATCGTGAGAACATGAAGGTCGTTTGCACCTGCTTTTGCGCAGCAAGGGGCGGACGACGAGCGAACGATATTCATGAAGCAAAAACTCCAGCAACTCTTCACAAGGCTTACTGTGCTTTCAGGGAAGAAGGCGCTCAGGCGCGTTGATCTCGCGTTGGCAGTGTTTGTCACGTTGATCGCGATCGTCATTTACTCCTACATCGAGACCAGCGGCCGCAATGCCGCCGGACTGCGTTTTATCGAAAACGTTGAAGCACGCTCTCTCGATGCCCGGTTCAATCTTCGCGGAGAACGCCCACATGACGAGAACATCGTTATCGTTGGGCTGGAAGAGACCACGCTGCAGAAGGTAGGCGCATTTCCGATTCCCCGAGATGGTTACGCAAAGATGGTTGATCAGCTCGCCAAAGATGGTGCGAAGCTCATCGTCTTTGACGTCAATTTCCCGCTCCCGGAAAAGAACTCAGCAGTTGAAGCCCTGAAGAGGCTGGAAGTCGGTATTCATGGACAGGCAAGTCCAGTCGTACTTCAGAAGATCCGAGAAATAGAAGCGAGCAGCGACAACGACAAGGTCTTTGCCGAATCTCTAAAACGAGCTGGAAACGTTGTTCTTGGCCATGTTTTCCTCGATGCCGAGCGTGCGAAATCTGTCGATACTTCCGGCGCAGAAAAGTATTTCGACGTCTTGGCTAAGCATCCCATCGAGCAGATCAAGTCCTTAGGGGGAATTGCGCCCTTTGAAGTATGGGACAAAGTCACGGCGGATGCCAGTGAGTATAGTGATTTAAATCCCAGCGGCGTCTATGCGAATCTGCGTATCCTCGCCGATGCTGCGCGATCGTTTGGCTTCTTTAACGAGGTTCCCGATCCTGATGGAACCTTCCGCAGATCTCCGCTGCTCATTCGCTATAAGCATGGCGACTACGATCAGTTCTATCCCTCACTCGACTTCGAAGCCGTGCGCCAGTATCAGGACATCAAAGAGGAGAACGTCGCCGCATACTTTGCGGAGAACGGTATCGATCACATCGAACTCGGCCCCTACAACTTACGCCCGGGGCACGATGGAACCGTAATGGTGAACTACGCTGGCCATTACAAGACCTACAAGCATTTTCCGATGGTGGACGTGATCGAGGGCAGATTCGCTCCTGGGACCTTCAAGGACAAGCTCGTTGTTTTTGGTGCGACGGCGGTGGCCGTCGGTGATTTGCGTACTACACCCTTCCACGACAATGACTACATGGGAGTCGAGATTCACGCAAATGTGATCGATAACATCCTCCACTCTGGCGAGTTAGGACGCGGATTTATAACTCGCAGTTACAGGGAGGAGATGATTGATCTAGCTTTCATCCTCGCCTTCGGTCTCGGACTGGGATATTGGTTTAGCCGCGCAAAACCGCTCACTGCCACGCTCGGGCTAATACCTGCCCTCTGCGCCTTCTCGTGGATTGTTTACTTTGGGTTTTCCCATTACGGCATGTGGCTGAGCTTCGTTGTTCCCGCGGGGACGCTGGTTGCCAACTATGCGGCGATTATCAGCTTCCGCATGGTCTTCGAAGAACGCGAAAAGCGAAAAGTCCGCCGGACATTTGAGCGGTATGTCTCACCCGGCGTGATTGCGCTGATGGAGAAAGACCCGAAGAAATACTTCAAGACCGGCGGCGAGTCCAAAGAGCTTACCGTGATGTTCAGCGACATCCGTTCCTTCACCACGATTTCCGAAGGACTCACGCCGGACGAGCTCGTTCGGCTGCTGAACGAGTATTTGGGCGAGATGACCGACATACTCTTCCGACGTTGGGGCACTCTCGACAAATATATCGGTGATGCCATTATGGGATTCTGGGGATCGCCATTCCCACAAGACGACCACGCCATCCGAGCCTGTGCGTGCGCCTTGGATATGCGCGCTCGGCTTCGAGAACTGAACCTCAAGTGGGAAGCCGAGGGCCGCAAACCGCTAGCTGTTGGCGTGGGACTCAACACAGGGCAGGTGAATGTCGGCAACATGGGTTCGTCCAAACGCTTTGCCTGGACGGTGATGGGCGACAACGTGAACCTGGCTTCTCGTCTTGAGGGAACCACGAAGGAATATCAAGTCCAGTCTGTGGTTTCTGAATCAACGTATCGCGCCGCGAAGGATCACTATGTCTTTCGCGAAATCGATCGAATCAAAGTGAAAGGCAAGACGTTGCCTGTAACGATCTACGAACTGCTCGACTGGAATCGCAATGAGTTGTTGTATACCGAGCGCATTGTGAGATTCTCCGAAGCGCTTACAGCCTACCGTCGGCGGCAGTGGGACGAAGCGATCGACCTGTTCAGCAAGATCAAAGCGAAGTTCCCCGATGACGGTCCGGCTGAAACATTCATTCGCCGCTCCCACGAGTTGATGGAAGCGCCTCCGGAACCCGATTGGGACGGCGTGTACGCGATGAAGACTAAGTAGTAGTCTTGGCCGGAAAGCTCCATGAAAAGTCTGACCATCTTGATAGCTGCCGCAGCGCTATGCGTGCCGGCCGTTAGTGCTCAGGATCAACCCCCCGGCTCATCTGGACGGAGTTCCGCAGCCGCGGAAAATAATCAACAGGATTCTCAACATACTCAGGACAACAAGGCACAGCCAAAGGAAAGACAGAAGAAGAAAGGCAAGAAAACCGACGACGACGTTCCCAATTCCCCGACTTTCTCTGACGCGGTTGCCCAGAACCTGCTGCAGAAACTGGCCGATGGACTCGAAGGGCACAGCGATCGGCAGATGCTCTCGGTCCTTGACGCTGACAATATGGAGGGTTATCTCACCTTTCAACAGCAGATCGGAGCGCTTTTCCAGCGTTACGATTCGTTCCGCGTTCACTTTCGAATTCTCCAGATCAGTAGCGAGGGGAGCAAGGGCGTGGCCCTTGTTGATTTCGAAATGGAGGAAATTCCCCGCGTAACAGACGAGCAACCGGTACGAAAGCGCAATCAACTGCGTTTCGAAATGGAACGTGGTAACAAAGGTTGGAAGATCGTCGATGTGCACCCGCGAAGCTTTTTCACCGAATGATGCGGTTTCTTGGATTGGACTCAAATTTACCGTGAAGCGCGACTATCCTGACCGCCCCTTGCTCGGCGTCGGTGCAGTGATCGTCAGGAACGATCAGGTCTTGGTTGTTCGCCGAGCGAATCCTCCACTCCAAGGACAGTGGTCGATCCCCGGCGGGCTCGTAGATACCGGCGAGACAACTAAGGAAGCAGTCCTTCGCGAGATCCGAGAAGAAACCAGCCTCACTATCGAGCCGATCGAGTTGATCGAGGTCTTCGAGCGCATTCTACGAGACGCAGATTCGCGTGTGCAGTATCACTACGTGGTAATCGATTATCTATGTCGCTTGGTGTCAGGCGAGCCGAGCCCCGGCAGCGACGTGAGCGAAGCTCGTTGGGCCAAGTTCGAAGATCTACAGCTCCTCGGGATCACGCCAGAAACAACCAGTGTGATTCACAAAGCCTTGAACGCGGCGACCAAATCTAGCGCGTTCCGAACTGATAGCTGACTCCAAAACCCACGCGCAGAAAATCAGCTGCGTGGAATCCTCCACCGTATGGCCGGAAGTATTCCACTTGGATAGCGCGAATCGCAAGGTGATCTGTCAGAGAATAATTCAGACCACCGCCGGCAGCGACGGTGAACGAGTTGCCGAATGCGCTTGAATTGATACTGGTATGTGAAATTCCGAAGAGCCCGCGCACAAACGGCTCAAATCGATAGATGTGAAGTCCAACCTGCGGCCCGGCAAGAAACGACGTTAGCGAAATTCCATGGCCATAGTAGCCTCCAACCTCTCCGGTAGCCCGAACGAAGGGCAGTACGTCCGCAGTTAAAGATCCCGTAAATCCATTCAGACCCACACTCGTGCCAAAGCTTCCATCCGTAGCGATGTGTGCGAACGTTCCTGCCGCTTCATAAGGATGGTAGGACATCATGCCCCTGGCCGTTGGCGTTTGAGCTATGCCGAAGCAGCAGGAGAAGATGAACATAACTAGGGCTGGCCACCGTCTTCCAAGGCGCATGCTGGGTCCTCCTCACAGATCAGAGTGGCACCTGATGTGCGATGTCTCTGGATTGGCGGATGATGTCTAAGCAATCCAGCTTTTTGGGGATTTACCCAAATAAAGCGCCTACCAGCCTTCGAAAAAACCCCTTTTTCTGCCCGCCGTTCTGGGTTTTTGCCTTGGACGGGGAAGGAGGTTCGGGGGAAATAGCGGGCGTCTGAGGCCAGGGCAGTCGTTCGATGTGAACACGCGCCAATGTTGCGGTGACATCTGCATCTTGAGAACTACCCGCCCCCCGGAAGACCATGGGAGCGTCCACCTGAACCTGTACTTGCGAAGCAGGCTGCTGAGGAAGGGAGGCTGCCGCGTTGGCCGCGGCCGCCACAGCAGGTTCATTCACAACAGCGGCAAGAGCGGCCGCATTTTGCTTCGGTGTTGGAGCCTGGTGAACTTGCGCTGGAGGTACCGTCTGCTCTGGCGTCGGCGCAGGCGAAGCTTTTTGTTCGGGCACCGGCGCTGGAGTCGCTTGAGCTGGCGGCGTTGGCGGCGCTGCAGGTGGGATTTCGGCCTGCTGAATCGGAGACGGCGCCGGACATCCGCAGTTTATTGCGTCGTTTAGCTCGGGCCTTTTGACACTCCCCGGATGGAAGATCGCCTGTTCGTTCGGGTGAACGCGATAGAAATCATCGCCCATCAGCTCAGAGACAATGACGTAGGAATCCTCCCCCCGAGAACGCACACAGGCATCGCCGTTGGGACTTGCGCTAATAGAGACGTCCACTTTCGCAGGTCCCGAAATGAGAATCCGAAAATCGGGGGTAAGGATGGCATCAGCCGTTGCTGGTAAATCATATTCGCCTTCGAGCGAGCCGGCACTCATGGCAAGCATCAACTCCTGCCCCTTCGGAGAGCTATTTACCGTGAGGTTGGTGCCGGGACAGATGCGCACCTGACCGCCCCGCGCGAGGCGCACCGAAGCGGAGTGCTGGCCAGCGGTGATCACCGACCCGTTATCAACTTCGAGCCCATTGGGCGTGTAACGCACACCACCTTTTACCGTAGCGTCGGAAGCATAGAGGTCTCCGATGCGCTGCGCGCTGGCGAGAGTACTGAGCAGGCAGAGCACTAAAACCAAGACCCCGCGCCCAGAGCGCGGGGTCTTGGTTTTGGGAGGGTAATGGAGCTTTGGAGACAAAAATCTACGCGTCGGCGGTATCCGGCACGAAATCATACTGATCAATTATCGCAGCGATGCCGGTCTGCTGCGGACGCCCATCATCGATGCGAACGATCCGCCCACGGCAGCGAACACGAATGCTCTCAGTAAGCGTGATCTCCGGAGGCAACGTGAGTGTAAATTCCACTTTTGAGCCCTTGGACAGCTTTGAACCGGTATAGAAGAACACACCCTGAGCGCTCACATCGCGCGTCTCAGCTGGGACTTCTCTTATTTGTCCGTCCTCACAGCGGATGGAAACGGGAAGCTTCAGCGCGAACCGACGGCTAGTTCTTTGCTCGGTCTTCGTAGCTGATGTTGCCATAGGAGTTAACCTCGTGCGGGGACCCTATGAGGATGACCCGGATATTGCCCGCCGTCAAGGCAATTCGAGGAACTCGGAAAGAGGGATTTGCCCGGAGCTCCGGGGGCTCGGCCCACGGGGTAGAGCCACTTCAGGCGACTTTGCCCATCCGATCCCAAACCGCCCAGAATCTCTGCATTTCCGCAGGTTTGCCGAATGAGATCCGGACGAAGTTTTCCATTCCTGGGAAGCGTCGGCCGATAAGGATGCCATTCTGTTTGAAATGATTCATCACCTCGTTTGTCGGTCGTCCTGCATCCATCATGGTGAAGTTCGCAAATGAGGGAATCGGCTTCAAACCTCGGCGCCCGGCTTGAGCGAAGAACTCCTGCCGGTCTGCGGCATTGCGTCGCGTAGCAGCCTGCATCTCAGCAGTGTCCTTCAGCGCGGCGACGGCGGCTTGAGCGGCAACCATGTTGACGTTGTCCTGCGTCTGAAAGCTCCGCATGCGCTGGGCATTTTCGACCGAACTCACGCCATAGCCCAGACGCATCCCGGCCATTCCGTAGATCTTGGAGAAGGTTCGCGCCACGATCACACGGGGATTATCGACGGGCTGGTCGAGCAAGGATACATAGTCAGGGGAGTCCGTGGCGAAGTGATGATAGGCCTCGTCAATCAGGACGTAGCTATTTGTTGGCAGCTTGCTGATAAATGTTTCCAGCTCCTTGCGCGGCGTAAGGCTCGCGGTTGGATTGTTCGGATTGCAGATATAGATGAGCGATGGTGCCGAAGCAGCCTGTGCCAGCATCGCATCGAGATCATGAGCGTAATTGCTGGTTAGGGGAATTTTCTGGATCTCTGCCCCTGTAGCGGCCGCGTAATCGCCGACAGCTTCAAATGTGGGAGTCGGAACAATCAACTTCTTGCCGGGACCAAGAAACGCCGCAACCGCCACCCGCAGGATCTCAGTGGATCCGCATCCGGTAAATACCTGCTGTGGTTTCACCTTATGCAAGTCTGAGATCGTCCATACCAACGCGTCGTAATCGAAGTCGGGATAGCGGTTTGCCCATCCGATCGCCTGCTGCATGGCAGCGACAGTCTTCGGCAATGGACCATAAGCGTTTTCATTGCTGTTAAGCAGAATGGCATTGGCACGCGCTGCGCCGAGCGCTGTCTTAGCGCCGACGGCCTGGCCATGACGTGAGGGCTCAAAAGCTTCGAGCGGAAGTGGTGTAGTAGCAAGCGCTACTCCGGCCGCAGCTCCTACTCCAAGAGAATGCAGAAAGCTTCGTCGAGTAAGCATGGGTACCCCGTTTCAGAGGAAGCGTTCCCCGGCGAACAATGTATTCCTCGAGGCAGATTTATGCCAGCTTGCTCGCAATGACAGCTGGGGTTCAAACCTCCTGTACAGCCTGAGCCAAGTTGGTCAGAGACGACTTTGCGTCGCCGTACAGCATGCCGGTAACAGGTTTGAAGAAGAGTGGATTCTCCAGCCCGGAAAAGCCTTTGCCTTTGCCGCGCTTGAGCACTACGACCGACTTTGCCCGGTCTACTTCGATGATGGGCATGCCAGCAATCGGACTCTTGGGATTGTCCCGCGCATCCGGATTCACCACGTCATTGGCGCCTATAACGACTGCCACATCGGTTTGTGACAGATCGGGATTGATCTGATCCATCTCATAGAGGAGCGAATAGGGAACATTCGCTTCTGCCAGCAGGACGTTCATGTGTCCCGGCATACGGCCAGCCACAGGATGGATACCAAACTTCACGCCCACACCGCGCGCTTCGAGCAGATTGGCCAATTCGCGAACCGCGTACTGAGCTTGCGCGGTAGCCATGCCGTAACCGGGAACGAAGACCACTTGCCTCGCATAAGCAAGCTGCGTAGCCACATCTTCAAGGGATACCTCGCGCATCGTACCCTCAACTGCGCCGGCCGCGGTTTCGGACACTGCACCGAACGCGCCAAAGAGGACGTTCTTCATCGAGCGATTCATGGCACGGCACATCAACACGGAAAGAATGAATCCAGAAAATCCATCCAGAGTTCCGGCGATGATCAGAACGTTGTTGCCAAGCACAAAGCCGGTTGCGGCTGCAGCAAGTCCGGCGTAGGAATTCAGCAGCGACATCACGACAGGCATGTCGGCGGACCCGATTGGAATTACCAGCAGTACGCCGAAGCAGAAGGCCAGTGTCATCATGATGTAGAAGGCCGCCGCTGCGCTTGCGTCGTAGATCAGGAAAAGGAAGCATCCGATCATCACCGCGAGTAAGGTCATGTTGAAGATGTTCTGACCTTTGAATGTGATCGGCGTGCCTTTTATCGCACCATAGAGTTTTCCAAAGGCGATCAAGCTCCCCGTGAAGGTAAGGCAGCCAAGCATGATTTCAAATCCCAGCGCACCAACCTTCAGGGCACCGAGACTGGCACCGTGGTTGGCATATTCGGAGATACCCACGAGGGCCGCGGCCAACGCGCCGAATGCGTGCGAGAGCGCAGTTCGTTCTGGCATCGCAGTCATCGGCATCCAGATGGACATTACCGCGCCGATGGAGCCGCCGATGAGCAGTCCAATCCATATCCACTGATACGTGACGATGTCGGGATTGAAGAGCGTGCCAATGATGGCAGCGGCCATTCCCGCCGCGGCGAGCAGCATGCCCCGTCGGGCGGAGTCGGGATGCGTGAGCCCCTTGAGCCCGAAGACGAAGAGGATGGAAGCCGCGAGGTAACAGAACTCGATGTAGATATTCACTTCGAGTTGCCTTTCTTGTCGGTTGGCTTCCCGGGCATTTCGCGTTTGAACATCTTCAGCATGCGGTCCGTAATCAGAAATCCGCCAATCACATTGATCGAAGCCGAGATCACCGCGATGAATCCAAGCCAGGTGCTGATCGGGCTCTCATTGTGCCGTCCCGCCACTACGAGCGCGCCGACCACAGAAATCGCCGACAGCGCATTTGTAGCCGACATCAGGGGCGTGTGCAGCAGGGGAGGGACTCGCGAGATGATCTGGTAACCGAGGAAGGCTGCCAGTGCAAATACGTACAGCGAGGCCATCAGAACTCGCGGGTCAACGACCAATTGTTCCATTCAATCTCCTCCAACTATCGGGTTACCGGTTCGCCCAGGAGAGCGGCTACACGGGCGTTCACGACCTGGCCCTGGTGGGTCACGCAGGATGGGCCGATCACATCGTCGCTCATGTCGATGTTCAACTGTCCGTCCTTGCTCAGCAACTGAAGGAACGAAGTCATGTTGCGCGAAAAGAGCTGACTGGCGTGATAGGGAACTGTTGCCGCCAGATTCAGCGGCGCGAAAATGGTTGCGCCGTTTGAAGTGACGACGACCTCATCAGGACGACTTAGCGAAACATTCCCTCCGGTCGGGGCAGCAAGATCGACGATCACCGATCCTCGCTTCATGGCGAGCACAGCTTCGTCATCCATCATGAGAGGAGCGCGCTTGCCCGGCACTGCGGCGGTGGTAACGATCACATCTGCAGTGCGCGCCTGTTTGGCAATCAGATCGCGTCCGCGCTTAAGAGCTTCGGTGCTGAGTTCGCGCGCGTATCCGCCGGCGTCTTCCGTAGCGAGTCCGCCGAGATCCACTTCGAGAAAGGTTGCTCCCAGCGATTTCACCTGTTCGCCGGCAGCCGCGCGCACGTCGTAAGCCTCGACCACCGCACCCAGGCGTTTCGCCGTGGCGATCGCCTGCAGGCCAGCGACGCCGGCGCCGAGGATCAGGACGCGTGCCGGAGCCACGGTTCCCGCAGCCGTCATCAACATGGGGAACATGCGGGGAAGTTGGGAGGCCGCGATCAATACCGCCTTGTAGCCGACAACGGTTGCCATCGACGAGAGCGCATCCATCGCCTGCGCGCGCGTTATGCGAGGTATCAGCTCGACGGCAAATGTTGTGAGTTTGAGTCCAATGGCAGGCTCAAGGGCTCCGGGCTCGTCGAGCGGGCGCAGGAACCCAAGCACCACCGATCCCGGGCGCATAGCCGCCATATACGAAGACGTGGGGCGCTGCACGCAAACCAGCACTTCAGCCGCAGGAAGCAGCTGGGTACGATCCGATGTGACCCTCGCGCCCGCAGCTTCGTAATCGGCGTCGTTCACGCCTGCGGCTTCGCCCGCTCCAGCCTCAACCCACACTTCATTCTTAGCTGCGACCAATTTCTTAGTGGATTCAGGAACCAATGCCACCCGAGCTTCACCGGGCAGCGTTTCGCGTAAGACGGCAACTCGCATGAATCTGTTCCTCTGTACCTGTTCGACAGTGTAGCGAAAAACGTCGCGATTGCTAACGGGAGAAGTGAGATGCACCAGGCACAGGCAGTAAGTTCGTTCAGAGGTCGGGGTCGAGGCTACCCTTGCTCGGCGCTTGGGCAAATTCACTGTTAATTCGCTGATGAGGGACCTAACAGCGACCGAACAGCGAATTTATCAGCGTAAATATCAGCGAAATTGTTTTCGAGCGGAGAACCCGCATAAACACTGGACCGCAGGCAGAGGGGCAGGGATTTAGCTGGGAAATAGCAGGGAACTCCAGATTTGTGGATAGCGCCGCCATGGTTCTGCGCCTCCTTCTCTAGTCGCCGTCAAAGCCGCAAGCTCCGGACCGACGAAGCTGCGCAGCCTGCACGTACCGTGTGGCCTTCCTTTCGCTGTGACAACGTATTACGAACCGAATCGCTCGCCGAAAAATACGTCTTCCCCTGACTTCTACTTATGATGGATGTCCCCGGCTTCTGTATACCGAACTCGACTTGGGAAAATGTGTGCCAGTCGCCCCAGACCACCCTTTAGTGAACCATCGAAAAAATCCATTTTCAACTCGATCCCCAAATCTAAAGCACTTAGCATGCGAGATCCCCGACGAATCCCCGAACCTCCCGGGGATCTCCGGGGATTAATCGCCGAACGCGCCGGGGATTTCTCGGGGACGTCTGACCTTCTGCCGCCAAGGCAAAACCGCGGGGCTGCCCGGCTGGCGGGCACGACAGTTCGCCTGCTGTTCCGTTTCGAGAATCCCACAATGGTACAGACCTGCGATGCATGGCACTCCCATGATGGCACGCGCAGCGCGCTCCAGACAAGCTTCGTCCGTTGCTCGCCAAACTTCTTCGGGCAGATGCATCAACAACTTGCAAGCCAAAGAAAAAATATTTGAGCAATCCGTTGCTCTACAAAATTTCACCAGCCAGGTGTGGAAGGCTAAGTTGACGGTGAACGTTCCGTCTTGTCCCTTGGATTTGTTTGCGGGCTTGCGGTCGAAGAACAGGGCGCGCGCCGTCCCACAAGCGTAGCGCTGAAGCTTCTCAGCATCGCGCGAAGCAACCCACAGATCCTGTTGCAGGCATAACGAAATCGTCCTGCGCTTTCGCGTTGCCTTAGGCTGATCGCTGATTGCCTTTCTTTCTGTCATCCCGACGAAGGAGGGATCTGCTGTTGGCTGTTCACTTCACCCAGCGGCTACCGCCGCCGGTACTGACCCTGTCCCCTGTGACCTCCTCCGTTTCCTTAGCCTGCCCTGAGCAAGGCCGAATGGGTGACCTTCGTGTTCGCTGTAGGTCTCGGCTGTTTTACTTCACCCAGCGGCTACCGCCGCCGGTACTGACCCTGTCCGCTGTCACCTTCGCCGTTTCCTTGGTGACCGGAGCCTGCCCTGAGCGCAGTCGAATGGGTGTTCGCTCTAGCTGTTGCCGTTGCTTTGGGCTGTTCACTTCACCCGATGACCCGATCACCCGATCACCCGATCATCGCTCACCCATTCGCTACCGCGAACAGTACTGACCCTGTCCCCTGTCCCCTATCCTCTATCTTGCTGCTAATTGCTGCCTTCCCGGTACTAAGGCCGCGGGATTACGAATGAAATCTTCCGTACTAAGGTGAATTCCCACGCTGGGTGAGGCTACAACCCGTGCTAGGATTGGCTAATTTTTCCCAAAGTTGAATTTTCAGGTAAGTAGCACGTTTCATGACGAACAGGGCCCCCTGCATACTGTCCGTCTCCTACGACGAGTCCCTTCTGCGCACGCGCGAATGGATTCTGAAGAGAGCCGGATTCGCCGTAACCTCCGCACTCGGATTCACCGAGGCGCTCACTCACTGTGGAAACAGCGCCTTCGATGTTGTCATCATCGGCCACTCGATTCCCAAACCGGACCGCATCGCGTTAGTCACTCACGTGCGAAGGCACAACCACACGCGCATCCTGGCATTGCGCCGGCAAGGGGAAGAACATATTCCCGACATTGACCACTTCATCGAACCGTCATTAGGGCCCGATGCCCTGCTTGACGCAGTCCGAACTACGCTCGCCACGCAATCGTCCTCGGGTAACGAGGTCTGACATGAGGAACAAGAACGTCGAGAAGCGCAGGGCGATCCCCAAGCGCAGCATTACCCACCCCGGCGAGGACCATCCGCTCGGCCTCTGGATCGATAAAGATCTGCTGCGCAAACATCGCGATCACAACGCCAAACCCATCACTCACAATCCGCTGATGAGCGCGAACAATCGTTACTTAGAGCTCGCCGACCTCGCCCTAGGCGTCAATAAGCCCAACGGCAAAGCAAACGGAAAGGCAAAGACGAAGTCCAAGAGCGCCACAGCCGGATAGACGGGGCTTCCTGAGCCCCGTCAATCGCTGTCCCCTGTAACCTGTCCCCTGTTCCCTGGACTCTTGTCTTAGCTAATTGCTAATTGCTAATTGCGGCTGTTCCGATTACTGAGTGCCGATCGCTTATTCTTCCTCGCGAGATCCGTCAGTATCTGCATGGACCGCGATCCAATATCCAGACGTGCGTCAACGCGCCTGTGGATTCCGTTTGCGTGTGTGTTGTTCCTCATCGCTCTGGCGGTATCGGCGCTGGTGATTCCGCAGCTTCGTCTCCTTCATCTTCTGCAGGGAGTCATCTACGTTGCCATCCTCGTTCTTGCCCGCCGAAACAGTCCGTGGGCTTACGGAGCCGGAGTCGCGGTGGCAGGCGTTTGGAACAGCCTGAACCTCTTCATCACTCACCTGATGCAGGCCGGCGCAGTTGCTATTTGGTCCTTCCTGCGCTCGGGGCAGGTGCGGCGACCAGACACAATGATGGTAACTGTTGCGGGAATCGCGCATTTCGTTCTCATCATCGCCTGTCTGGACGCCGTCATCCATTCCCAGAATGAGCGGAAATGGCGCAAGTTCGTTTTGGGAGGCGTACTGGCCCTCGCATACTTTGTTGTCATCGTTGCCCTCGCACGACCACGTTGACCAGCGCCCTGCCTTTAGCTTGAGCGCAAAGCGCGACGCCCTGAGTTTTCGAAGGGGAAGTCGAAGGATCTGCTGTTGGCTGTTCTCTGTCCTCCAGCGTCGGACTCAGAAGGATCCCATGTTTGACTTTGGCTCCTCGCCTTAGCTGATCACTGAGTGCTGATTGCTAATTGCCGCCCTTCGAGTAGTATCGCGCCTCATGCGGAGTGCTCAGCAGTGCATCAACTTGAGAGCACGGCAAGATGAGTGCCGTTTCCTCTGGTTCCCTTACTGCCAATTCGGGAAATACATACTTACTTTTTCTAACACAAACTGTGATTATTCATGTAGAGTTTCTTTCCGCATAACTGCACGCAAGCCAACGAGCGGAGTGTTTTTTGTATGAAAAAGTTGCCCGAAAAAAGGCATTCAATCGCCTGAATTAGTGTTTGCATTTGGCTCAAACATGGATATTCAACAGATGCGCGAGCGCTGTCCTCAATCCGAACTCTCGACCTTCGTGGCAGAGGCGCGAGACTGGGTACTCTGTTTTCCGAGGAAGAGCTCAAAGCGCAAAGGTGGGGTGGGCAGCATCGCAAGAAAGAAAGGTAGCTCTGTGTGGGGAGTTGTCTTCTCGGTGTCGGGGAGTGACTTGTCGCGACTTGATGGCTTCGAAGGAGTACCTAATTCATATCGGCGCAAAAAGGTTCAAGTGGTGGATGGCAAAGAAGCGGCTCACAAGGTCTGGACGTATATTGCGATACCTCAAGCCAAATCCGCAGAATTCACGCCGCATCCTGAGTATCTGGCTCTTTACATAAAGGGAGCAAAACATTTTGGGCTACCTCGTCCCTACATTGAATCGCTCATTGCGCAGTATCAAAAATCGGAGGGTTCGTTCTCAAGTGCGACTAGGAACGCCAATAGCAGGATCTGACATTAATGAATGACCGCATAAAACGCCTAATTAAGGAGTGGCAGGGAAAAACGCTGAATGGATGGTTGATCGGCGAATATGTTAACTCGGGCAAATCGGCTTTAGTTTTCAAAAGTATTCGTGGCAATACGACAGCAGCAATCAAGGTATTTGATCCCGAACTTATCGAACGTTTTGGCAAGGAGAGTGAAGAAGACAGGATTAGCAGAGAACTAACACTCGTAGGAAAGCACCATCCAAATTTAGTTCAGATTTTTGATGGAGGCTATTGTGCTGAGCACGATTTGTTCTTTGTAGTTATGGAATTCATTGATGCACCAAACCTTGCGATGCTTTTGAAAGATGTTCCAGAAAGCCAGATCGCCGATCTGATCGGACAGGTCGCCACTGCAGCGGAATATCTGGAACAGCTAGGCATAGTGCATCGCGACATTAAACCGGACAATATCGCCTTTTATCCCGAAACTGGTCGGGCTGTTCTCCTAGATTTGGGCGTGATTCGGCCATTTGAGAGAGACGGTCAGCCTTTGACCGACCGAGAGAAGCAAGTCTTCATCGGCACGCTGCAATACGGTTCACCGGAATTTCTTATGCGCATGGAGGAGCAAACGCCCGAAGGCTATCGCGCCGTCACCTTCTATCAACTCGGTGCTGTCCTCCACGATTTGCTAATGCGACGCCGCATTTTCGAAGGATCTACGGACCCCTATCCAAAGCTAGTGCAGGCGATCCTCTATACGAGACCTCTGATTGACGCTCAGGGTCGCCCCCCCTACCTGGTGAACCTTGCTCAGAATTGTCTTGTAAAGGAATGGCGCGTTCGCCTGCAACTTGTGTCATGGAAGGACTTCCGTCGACGGGAGACGGACATAAATGCTGCGGCCGCAGCAAAGGAATTCATCAAGAAGCGACGGGCCCTCGCGGCGGTTGAGGCTGCTGAAGCTGGAGATGGCGATTGGGAAAAGATCCATAAACAGGAGCAAGCTGTTACCGCGCTAGCTGGCCGCTTGGCCGAACAAGTACGAGCTGAATGTACGGAAGGCGAATTGCCGCCTCGAATCATGACGCACGAAGAAAACGAAAAATCCAGTCAGCTAATTTTCCGATTTAAGAAGTCGATTCGCCGCGGCTTACTTGTGAATCTCACGGTGATTTTGGAATTGGACGTACTCGATTTTGATGCTGAGGTCGTCGGAATAAAGATCGCAGCCCTTGCTGGTGGCGAACGAGAGCAGGAATTACGGTACAAGGAACACGTTTTCGCGATTTTTAGCGGGGTTTATGGGGATTCTGTAATCCGCGACGCTCTGGCCAAGGTTTTGTACCCCATTATGGCGAAAGCGATGACTCTAGCTAGTACCGCAGCTTCAGAATGGATAGCCGTCACGACAAATGACGAAGGAAGCAAGAAATGAAGCAGACGTGGTGGTAGACGACGAGGATCTAAGCGACGAACAGTCAAGCGTTATAGACCTACCGATCGGTAAGAGCTATCTAATTTTCGGCCCTCCCGGCTCTGGTAAGTCTAATTTGATGCTTCTGAGAGCGAATTATCTCTACTTAGCGAAATACACAAACATACAAATTGTTGTATTTACGCGTACTTTGCAAGAATTTATTGGTAGTGGTGGGAAACAGTATGACTTTCCTAGGGACAAGATCAAGACCAGCACTAAATTCTTTCAGGATCTTTTGTTTAAATATGGTGCGAGTGTGGCTCTCCCAGCAACATTCGAGGAACGTCGAGCGATTCTCGTGCAAGAGGTAACGAAGCTCGTCGATTCAAAGCACCTGAAAAACGTCTATGACACAATTCTGCTCGATGAAGCCCAAGATTACCTTCCTGAGGAAATAAGTTTGTTTCGTCGCTTAGGCAAACACCTCTTTGCCACGGCCGATTCACGGCAGAAAATTTATAAGGGCGACGATGCTATTGCCACCCTGCGAAAATCGGTCGACGAGGAGCGCGATTTGGAATTGCATTTTCGAATCGGCGTGAGGATCTGCAAGGTCGCCGATGCCCTTATGAAGGATTCAGATCAATACAATCCGTTGGAGCCGGGATGCCAGTATGATGAGAAATCGGACCCCTCGAAAGTGGAAGTGGTACATTGTGCTGACATTCAGGAACAAGGAAAGAAAATCCTGGAATCACTCCGGCTGCAGGCCAAGACGTATCCCGATCAGTTGTTGGGGGTGATTTGCCCCAAACGTGAAACCCTTGAGGAGATAAAAACAATAATCGCAAACAGCGATCTCTCAAACATTACTGTCATGCAGGGGGATGGGGACGCGATCCATTTTCTCTCCGACAAGCAAATCTGCGTCTCAACTATTCACGCTGCAAAGGGTCTTGAATTCCGTACCGTGCATATCCCTGGCGCTGAGGGCATCAGGAAGTTTCCACATCAGCGCAACATTGCGTTCACTGCTATCACCCGCGCGAAGACGACGGTTTCTGTCTATCACACGGGGAATCTTCCTGGTTTCCTCGAGGACGCATTGCATGCGAATGATTCAAAGCCGTTGCCGGACAAGAAAAGTGTGTTCGGAGGTAAGAAAAAGTGATGTGGAGCAAAGCCGTCAACCGACGGGAATTCGTTGAGATATTTCAAGCCCAGCGGCTGAATTCCAAGATCGGGCTCCGCGAGCGTTCTAGAGCCCTCGAAGAAGGCCAATCTGAAGAGATCGAGCTCCTCTGGAAATTTGAGCCCAATGACTCATGGGCTTTGCCAAACGTAGCTGTGATCGATGCACCTAAACATGTCGAGTTTCTAGCTTGGATTAGCACGTATCTTCCTGCTTCGCGACCGATAACGGCGCAGTGCCGCATTCTCGATCGCTGGACCGCAGATGAAATGTTAAGCATCAACCGCCCTCCTTCCCTCGGTAAGTTTGTAAGCGTTTGCTTAGGGCTTATTGCAGCCGAAGCTGCCTCGTACATAGCTGGAAAGCGCGACATTCGAAGTCTCTCCCCACAGGCGTGTTATGCAACGCTCTCCTTTAGCATTGCGAGAGCAGCTGCACTCGGCATTCCTGTTGAAATTGCTTCCAATCTGCCCGCGCGCTGGAGTCACGCGCGAACGTTGACTGGCTCGATCGCGACCCCCATTCCGCTGGTTCATTTCCACAATGTTTGGGGAGTCGTGGCAGCATTGGCCATTGGCTATGAGCCAGCTACTGGTAATCTGTTTAATGCTTCCGCAAGGTTCCCAAAATGGAGTCCTCCCAATCCGTTCATAGTTAACTGTTGTGCCGAGCTTCTTTCAGGAAACGGATTAAGTGAATCTAGTTGGCTTAACCTTGTCCACATCGCTCCGGAGCTGACAACGTTGAGATCGGCGTTGTCCGGTCCTCGGGAAGGAAGAGTTGCACTTCTCGAGCGCGCACTCGTCGAGTTGAGAGATAAGGCTCCGGAAGCAAGACCGGAAGTAAGATCTATGGCTGCGAGCTTCCTTCTTGCATATCTGGCTAGTGCGATAAATCCAGGTTCATTGGATCACATTCAACTTCTGATTCCCTTGCTGCCCAGTTTCCCAGACATAATCCTTTGGTATGGATTATTGGCTGGTGTGCAAAACCGCGTCGGGAACATTTCAGGTATGAACGGCCTCGGCCGGAAAGTTATCCGAGAGCTTATGCGCGAGGATGACGTACTCTCGTTGCCAGCCTGCGATGTAGCACTTACAGAACTTGAAGTATTGTCGCCGAGTGCACGTCAGAGTCCCGGGTTTAATCTGGTATCACAAAGTGGCATAACGGTCGAAATCATGCCTTGCGTTAATGCCGCATTTCGTTTTGACCGACACGACGAGCCTATTAGCGTTGCATCGGATGAACTGATAACGCTGTGGAAGAATCTTGATGATGAAATCGATAGGTTTGAGCGGAATCTCGATCGGCTTCGGCGCTCTAGTCTGAATAGATTTATTGATGAATCGAAATCTGACCGTCGCACGAGACGCATTAAAACCTAAAGCAGCAAATTCGACCAGACGAAAAGTTTTAGAAATCTATACCCAGAATATAAATTGGAACCTGGATCGCACTCTTGAAATGAGGGAGATATCGCCTCACTTTTTCGAATGTTAGCGAACCTTCCCAATTCTGACTGTAGGACTCCCTCATTACCTTCTGGAAGTTCGCCGTAGTCACGATGTACACGCCGACATCGATCTTGTCCAGAGCCGAATACGAGGCTACTTGGAATTTAAGGACATCGATGCCCAAGAAGGAGGCGTGGCCAAAGCCTACTTCGATTCCAATACGCTCTTTCAGAAAATCCATCTTCGCGCCAGGATCTTTCGGGTCATCGAAGACGGGCGGCTGGCTCGTCCAGCCGCGGCTCACAAAAATTTCATTGAGAGCTGTGTTGAAGGCGGGTCTAGAAAGTGAGGCAATATCGATTGATGGATGCAGGAGAGAACCCTCTATCTCTTCCTTTAGACTCAGCTTGCTATTGAGCACTTGCTCGGCAAAGCGATAGGAGAATTTCTGAAGACGGAGGGCAGCAGATGGTTTAGGTGCTTGTGCCACCAGGCATAATCTCCTTTTTGCCGATTTGGCTCAAGGGAAATGTTTCCCTGTTTCACAACGAACAATCCTCCTTCTCAGCTGCCCTTGATACGAGAGTCCCGTAGCCCAAAATGAAACATGTAATCTTAACGACAGATGGAGCGTGCATCGGCAACCCAGGGCCCGGTGGGTGGTCTGCATCTTGCGATATGAAGACCGTGTGCGGGAGCTAAGCGGCGCGGAAACAAAGACCACAAGTAACAGAATGGAATTGCGAGCAGTGATCGAAGGTCTAAGAGCGCTCAAGGAGTCCTGCGAAGTCACTGTTCGGACCGATTCGCAGTATTTGCGGAATGGAATCGAGAAATGGATTCATAAATGGAAATCCGAGAATTGGCTGCGGAAGGTAAAGGGCCAGGGCAAACAACCGGTTAAGAATCAAGATCTCTGGGAGGAGCTAGATAGGCTGCAAGAGCGACACGAAGTCCACTGGACTTGGGTAAAAGGGCATGGCGATGACATCGACAACAATCGTTGTGATCGGTCAGCAAATCAAGCGGCGCGAAGCCAGTGTAAAACCCTCTAGGTTTCTGTGAGATGTACGGCAAAGACAACAACAGATCAGAGAGGCCCGGCGCCCCGAGGTTTTTCGGAGTACAATTTCGGGATTGTTGCTGCTGCTTGGAGTCTTCCAGCAACAGTAGGGGCTTCCAGATGCGCTTCCTCGGTGCTGTTGCCGTTTGTGCCTTCCTTATTTCCGCTTGCGTTGCTGAAGATGCACAACTGCGCGCGCGGGCCTTTGAACTGGTGGAGCGCGCTCAGGAAGTGAGCGCTCCGAAGCAGTCAACCTCGGGGGGACAGACGGGACGTTTCCTGTCAGCGAAATATCTTCGAGCGGTGATACTCCAAGGAACTTGAATGTGGATGAAACCGCTCCGGCAGCGATATCGGTTTACCCTCCAATTTAGTGAAAGCCGCACGAAAGACTTCGCAGTCTGCTTTGGAGGTCGCGCTCCGGGAAATTCGCAGACGCAGCTTGTTATCGATACACATCAACCCACGATCGAAGGCCCGATCATGGAGTGTGCAGAGGGAAAGTCCATTCCGTGGGTCTGCCCGCAGTTCGATGCTTGCAGTCCGCGGGATGATGTGACTTGCTGAGAGCACCGCCGGTATGTCGATTCGGCAGAAGGCACAAGAGTATCTGTAGGCTGCCAGCACGCTCCTGCGAAAGAAGCTCTGTACAAGGCGCATCGGCCGGGTCGCAGTAGCCTCGGTTGGTCCAGTCGGCATCGCAAACTCAACTTCCGCAGGAACAGCACTTGGAAGTTCCAACCGCCCATACGCCTCTTCGCTCTGCTGAGCTAAGAGATTCGGATTTGCGTTGAACTCCTCCCAGACTGCCCGGTCCAAGCGGCTGGCATTCGCCAGACCTTTGACGTTTCTCGATTGGTGAGCGGGATCGAAACTGGCGAAATTGCTGAGCTTCATAGCCACGGCGCTGGGAGTGCGATTTAGCGCTTCGGCTAGCTGAATTATTTCCGGATTGTTGCGATGGAATTTGCCGAACGGAGTGCGGCAGTAAAAGTTGAAACAGACTAGAAGCTCATCGCGTGTCCAATCTCTGTTATCAGCCACTGTGACTTAGGCGAGCACTCTATCAGGATCAAGTTCAGCTTCACAGTGAGGACATGTGAAGATCAGGTCGCAGTTTCCGGGACTCTCATCCTCTTGGTAGCTGCCGGTCTGAGAATCGAATCGTTTGGTGCCCCACATCTTATAGTCAATCCGGTCAAGTTCCTTCTGACATTCCGGGCATGAAAGCAGTTTGTGCGGCATCGAGATTCCCTCGTTTGTGTTCGCGCCAGCTTAGACCAAAACCGGAACTCGGACGAGTAGTTTTTCCTCTCGGCTCTGGACGACTATCACTTGAAATCTACAGATATGTGCATGCGTCCCGATGAGTCGGTCCACATGATGAGTGCATTCGACTGAATGTTATATCTGTAAAGAAAGAGCTCTCCGTTTGTTTTCATCCATGTGAATCTCTCGATGGCTTCGCCGCGATCGAATTTCGTTTGGTAAACGGTAATCACGAAAGTGTTTCCCGGCGTCGCTTGAACTGTGATGTTCCTTAAGTTTGACTCGCCGGCATTGCCGAGGTTGGTATGAACAACTTGAAGAAAGCGCATAAGTTCTTCTCTCGTGGTTCCGCTGTGCCGGAAGCCCTCATCTGCGTCGTCGACAATTGGCCCGTACTCCGTTCCATTGAGCTGTTTGTGAAAGCGCTGGACCGCAGCGTTCGACAGCTTACGTCCGGCCCGGATCGCTGTGCCGCACTGCCACATTAGAAATGCGAGCACTACGGCAGTGGTGGCAATACTCCACTTCCAGACAACACCTTTGCGCCGTTCAGGAGCGGCAAGCGGAGGGCCGGCGGGTGAGCCTGTGGCAGAGTCGAACGGAAGCGAAGGATTATCAGGCGTCATTGCGAAAAATGGAACGCTTGTTCCTGGTTGCGCAGAATAGCAAAATTCTCAGCGGGTCTGGTACGCCGAAAAAACGGCAGACGGAACGTTTCCTCTCTACTCTGCCGAAGGCTTGCGCCAGCATCGCGTAGCGCTCAACGAAAAAAATGCCTTTGTCTTTGCGCTCCGCGCTTCGCTACACTCTGGCCTGCGGCAGCAAGGAATGATTCCCTTACCCAGGCTCCGGGAAACTCGGGGCCAGTCGGGCTATCAAAAGCTAGTCAGCTCCTTCCGCCATGACAGAATCAAAGCCTTCGCTCGCCATAGTCTCTTCACGCTTCTTGCATCCATTTTCCTGAAAGGCTCGATAGACGGTGCTCTTGCCGACTCCCAGCATTTTTGCGGCGCGCAGTTTGTCGCCGTTTGCGAGATTCACGGTCGCAATGATTGCTCGCCGCTTGATCTCCTCCAGAGTCAGAAAGCCGGTGGTCTTTAGCTCCTCCTTGATCGCCGAGGACGAGAACAAAGAAGTTGCCTTGTGTTTCGCCAGCTCTTGCTTCATTGAGTCCCAGCAGTCCGTTTCTGGATAACCCACCCCTCCCTCGTCTGCATAGTTTTCAAGTATGAAGCGAAACAGGCGGTCGAGTTCGACTGGATGGCAGGGCTTCCTGATTACGTAGCGTGCGCCTAGCCGGAGCGCGAGCCGGTCCTGCCCGTTCTGGTCAGGTTCGGTGATGATGATTAGAGGCGCATTGGGAATTTGTTCCTGCACCTCGGCGATGATCCTGAACGTGTCGCAACACTCACGCACTTCGAGGATGACGATGACTATGCCTCGCTGGTTTTCGAAGAACTTAACCTCCCAAAGGCAGGACGCGTGGACGACTTGCAGTTCGGCAAGGCTGGCAATCTTGCCGACTAATCTGCACATCGGATCGCTGAGGCTAAGCGTTAGCAGGCGAGGTGGATACGTGTGGAATCGCATGAGTACCTCCGGAGAACTGGCTAGCTAGTAGCTCCGTTGCTGTTTGAATGCAAGCGGGAGGGAACCTTGCGCGGTTACCGGGACGAGCAGGACAGCCGTGGCACGCGGCTGTCCTTGGTGTTCTGCATGTCTTCTTCCTGAAATCAGGGTTGGTCCGCTCCCGTAGGCGCGAACTGACGAGCAAGCATTTCCATAACCTTCTTATCGGCCTCCTGGAGTTCTGCCATGGTTGGGGCATTCTGCGGGTCGTCTAGCAGGTGGGTTAGCGCCGAGAGCGCGCGGAACGCATGTCGGTCGCCTTTCACGGCGTTGTCCACGAGACGCTGGATGGTCGCTTCCAGTTTGGTGATCGTGATCTTCTTGTTCGTCTTCTCGTCAACCAGCTCCACGGTTTGCCTCAGCGTGTTTGCGACAACTGTCGCCAGGTTGAGTGTGGTCACCTTTTTGGGGCGTCCTTTGGGATTTCCTGATTGTCCCTTCTTGAACTGCGTGTGTTTCGGTGGTTTGCGGTATCCGACTTCGTAGTTGGCCATTGCGGCGTTCGCTCCTGTGGCTTATCTTTTTGGAAAATTCACCCAGCGGCTACCCTCACCCCAGCAGCCGCAGAGTCGGCGTCCGCCGGGGACCCCGACCGCCGCCGGTACTGACCTTCACTACCTGATTTCGTGATACCACGGGTTCAAAACGGAATCAAACTTCATCCGTTGCTCGACTAACATCGGGTTTCAAAATGGAATCAGTGAGTTGCGAAAAGTTAGAACGACGGTAAAAAATCCGTCGTTCTAGAGAAAATGACGACTGGTTGCGAAATGGATTTCCGCTAATTCCCGCATTCGGAAGGAGTAAAACCTTCCAGAAAGCCGCGAGAATGAAAGATTTGCGAAGTCGGGAATGCAGGTTTTGAAAAAAATTCACCCAGCGGCTACTGCCGCCGGTACTGACCTTTGGCGCGAGGCTGGCGAAGACCAGACAGAGCAAAAGGAAACGGCAACACCAAGAGCGAACACGAAGGTCACGAAGGAAAACGGAGGAGGTCACGGGAAAGCAAGGGAACAGGGGACAGGGAAGAATCGGGTGATCGGGTCAAAGGCCAACCCGAGATCCTTCGACTTCGCTCGGGAGGTGAAGTGAACGGCAAACCCTAAAGAGCGAACACCCATTCGACTGCCCCTTCGATAGCCTCACGCTCTCGCTTTAGCGCCCTAACTGTGCCATCATTCCCACATGGCTGACGACCAACCCAACAAGCCTGAAGGCAAGTTCTCAGAGGTCGCTCGCAAGAGCAGGGAAAAGCGCGCGGCGATGAAACAACAAGAGCCCGTGCGCAAAGATGAGTTTGACCAAGCCAAGTTGGACCAGGCCCGGCCGATCGATCCCGATGAGCGAGGCTGAACCCACAGTTCTTACGCGAAGCACGCACACGCACCTCTGTGAGGATTGCGGCGGTTCCTTCATGTGCGATGGCAAAGAATCGGTTGAGAACTGCCGGCTGCTCCGCCTTTGTCGTCGCTGTGCAGAGATGCGCTCTGCCTAATTCTTCCTTCAGGCCTTGCGGACGTTGCCTGCCTGCGGTCCCTTCTGGCCCTGCTGCGGATCGTACTCGACCTTCTGGCCTTCACTCAGCGACTTGAAGCCGTCTCCCTGGATTGCGCTGTGATGAACAAACAGATCCTTTCCGCCATCGTCGGGCGTGATGAATCCGAATCCCTTTGCATCGTTGAACCACTTGACTGTACCTCGCGCCATAGCTGCCCTTTCCAAACGACAGTAGTGTAGTACATGAGTGTAGTAGGACAGTGAACCGCGCGTAAAGCCGTTTCACAATCGTTCCCTGGGCGGAGTGATACAACCAAGCCCAGGGGCCTGAGGTCCTTAAATGGGCTTACACAAGTCCTTATAGGATCTTACTGTCCTCAATTGATGTCGAACTGCTCCTGGTGCAGCACAGGATCGCTCTTCACGATGATCGTCTTGCCGGCCAGCTCTTCCATCTCCTGCAGCCAGCGGGCGTTGTTTGCTTTTAGCGCTTTCACCACTTCGGGATTCACGCGCAGCATTACGTCATGCCGCTCCATCTGCCGGGCCATTTTCCGCATCTCGACGTAGATCTCGTTGCAGACGGTCTGGACGCTTTTGATCATGCCGGTGCCGGTGCAGTATGTGCATGAGGTTGAGAGCGTGCGCTCCAGCGATTGCTTGACGCGCTTGCGGGTAATGGCCACCAGTCCGAAATCGTTGAATTGCAGGACCTTCGATGGCGCGCGATCGTTCTTAAGCGCTTCCTCCAGTGCCTGCATGACTTTCTGCCGGTTCTTGCGCTCGTCCATATCGATAAAGTCGATGACGATAATGCCGCCAAGGTCGCGCAGACGTATCTGGCGCACGATCTCCTTGATGGCATCGATGTTCGTTTTCACTATCGTGTCTTCGAGTCGCATCGTCTTGCCGACGTACTTGCCGGTGTTAATGTCGATCGCCACGAGCGCTTCGGTTTGATTGATGACGATGTAGCCGCCACTCTTCAGCCAGACCTTTGACTTGAGCGCGTTGTTGATCTCTTCCTGAATGCCGAATTGCTCGAACAGCGGCGTGTCCTTGGTGTAGAGCTTGGCGCGGCGCACCATCGCTGGCTGGAAGCGGCCAAGGAAGCGCACGATACGCTCGTACTCCTGCTCGCTATCCGCCCAGATGTTGGTGAAGTTGGCGGTGACCTGGTCGCGCAGGATGCGCTCGACCAGATTGAGATCGTGATAGATCAGTGCAGGTGCCTTGCCGCTCTCCGCTCGCGACTTAATGTCGTTCCATAGATTGATCAGAAAACGCAGGTCGGAGCGGAGGTCTTCTTCGCTGGCTCCGGCCGCGGCCGTGCGAACGATGAAGCCACCGTGCGCGTTTCCTTTTTCGCTGATGAGGACGCGCTTCAGTCTCTGGCGCTCCTCGTCCGATCCGATCTTGCGCGACACGCCGACGTGGTTCACCGTGGGCATGTACACGAGGAAGCGTCCGGGGAGCGCGATATGGCTGGTGATGCGTGCGCCCTTTTTCGCCATGGGCTCTTTTGCGATTTGAACCAGAATTTCCTGGCCTTCTTTCAGCAGGTCGCTGATGGTGGGCTGGGATTCTCGCTGGATGTTGCGGCGTCCGCGCATGGGGCGTCCACGGCGTCCTCCGCGGCGGAAACGATCCTGCTGACTTCGTTCGGGCCGTTCCACTCGCTGCTGGAACGCTGCTGTATTGGCGGGCGCTCTCAGCTCCGCGCGGCCTTCTTCTTTCAAGCCTTCAGTCTCTTGGTCTTCGTCTTGTTCTTCAGCGCCAATCTCATCGGCGTGCTGGTAGTTCGCGTCTTCCAGATCGGCTGCTTCCATCTGCTCAGAGTGATCGTGAGATTCCTCTTCGGGGATGAAGCCTTCGCCTCCTTCTCCGGCAGCGCGCTCTTCGCCCTCTGACTGGTCGCCTTGCTGCAGTCCGAGGCGCTGGTTGGCGTGTGCTTCGCGCACTGCCTCGACTAGTTGCTCGGCGTTCTCAGCGTCTAGCGTCTCCTCTTCGAGTTCCTCGTAGATGTCTTCGTCGGGGTGCTCGCCAAACGGTGTTAGCTCGCTCTCCTCCTCGTCGATGACTTCTTCTTCGAGTACGCCTGCGCCGAATTCGTGGGGAACCGAGGCATTCTCCTGCTCCTGCTCCGCTGACTCCGGTTCGTTGACAGACTTCGCGCGCTCCGAACGGCTGTCTTCATGCGTTCCGCGCTCGAATGGAGGCGCCTCGTGCGGCCGTCGCTCGACGTCGAATACGTGCTCTACCCGCTCTTCAACTCCGCTCTGTTCGGCAGAGGAGTGCGAAACGTTCGCCGCGCCGGAATTGTCTCTATGCGCGGCTTCCATATCGTTCACGTTGGGGGGCACGACGGTCCCAGAGTGGATTTCATGCGACGACTGCGACGCGCTCACCGGTGCTTCTTCTTTGCCGCGATACTTCGCGAGCGATTCACCGGGCAGAGCCAATACCGGAGGACCGGAAGGTGTGGGTTCCGGCGCAGTGGCGTCACGCTCGGGTCGGCGGCTCGGACGTTCCCAGCGGGATTGGCCTCTACCAAACGAACGTTCCCGGATTGGATATGGCTCGCGAATAGCCGGCTCTGTCTCAGCCTCTTCAGGACCGCGACTGCGATATTTGGAAATGGACTCGCCGGGAAGCACCTGCATCGGTCCTGTGCTTTCCGGACGTGGAGCGAAGGTTCGCTCTACAGGAGCTGTGCTCACAAGGGTAGATTCTCGGCCCTCAGGCTCTTGTCGACTTGGAGGCGCAGAGGGAGGTTGCTCGGCGGACTCCGTTTTTTCCGCCTGGCGGTACTTGGACAGCGACTCTCCGGGTAGAAGAATCGGCTCGTCGTCGGCACTCTCGGATGCCCGCGGAGCCTCTTCACCGGACGGCACTGGCTGGGCAGAGGTTTGCGGCCCACTTTGGTCTTGAAATCCGCCACGACCGCGACGGCGACCGCGACGTCCCCGCCAGCGGCGGGGACCACGATCGAATTGCGAGGTATCCGTTTGCGCCTGATCAGCGCCGTCAGAATGTGAGTCTGCCGGCTCGGCCGCATCTTCTTCAATCAACTGCGCCGGTTGCGCTTGTGGACGCGGCAACTCCGGTTGCGCGTCAGAATGCGCGCGATTTACTACTTGCTCAAAGTCTTCCTGATCTTCCTGTTCTTCGAGGAAGTCGGTGACGTAAAGAAAGGCGTCGCGCTCGAGCCCGATGTCGACGAATGCAGACTGCATTCCCGGCAGGACCCGCGTGACGCGGCCTTTATAGATGGAGCCAGCGAGCGTGTACTCATTCTCACGCTCAAAATAGATTTCGGTAAGTTGTTCGTCTTCTACCACCGCAACCTTGGTTTCGTGCGGGGTAGTCGAAATGAAAAGCTCTTTCGCCATGCTTGCTCCGATAGAGGGCAAGCGAGCAACTAGCTAGGAGGTCACAAGACCTCTGCGGGGAGGAGTATGAGCGCTGCGATGCACGGAAAACTTTGATGGAACAACGAGGTAGGTGCGGGATTCGAAGTCCTGCAGACTGTCGACTCTTCGAATTTTTGAACCTATCGCGATCATGCTCGCGGCCTGGCTGAAAGGACTTGTGGCCACTGTACCCAATCCGCAGTTGCGAATCTGGCCGGGCCGTTAACCTGTCCTTCTACAGCGGTGAAACTCTTGGATCCTCTCCGGCTCGTCTCTCGATTGCCGGCGCCCTCAACTTCGTGGAGGGCAAACGTAATATCGTTGGCGTCCCGCTGGACGCTAACCCCGGTCAGCTCATGCTGTTCGGGTAAAACAGAAAACTTGGTGGTCCGCAGCAGCGGACAATTGTCCGGCCTTGCCCGGACGTCTGAACTTCGTTTAATTAATCCGCCTAGTTCACGAATCTACGCATTCGGATGTTATTCACGATGCCCAGGGCTAAAAACGTGAACAAGACTGACGATCCGCCATAGCTCATCAACGGTAATGGGATGCCTGTAACAGGCATAAAGCCAACAACCATGCCCACGTTGACGAGAATATGAAAGACCAGGACCGCTACTACTCCCATAATTATCAGAGTTCCAGCCCGGTCGGGTGCGGTTTGTGCGTTCTGAATCAAACGCATCAACACGATGAAGTATAGCAGCAGGACGATCAAACAACCTACAAAGCCGTGCTCCTCGGCATAGGCAGCGAAGATGAAGTCGGTGTAGGGAATCGGAATGAATGCCCCCTGCGTCTGGCTACCCTTCAACGCCCCCTTACCGGTCAGTCCACCCGAACCTACGGCGATGAGCGACTGCTGAATCTGGTACCCCGAACCCCGCGGATCGGCTTCTGGCTCGCTAAAACTGGTTAAACGGGCTTTCTGGTATGGCTTAAGGCCCCAACGCCACACCGGATAAATCATCACGGTTCCGAGTAACAGGATGCCGACAGCATGCTTAACCTTGATGCCGCCAAGGAAAAGTGCGCAAATCAAGACTGGAACATAGGTGAGCGCCGTTCCAAGATCCGGCTGTTTGAGCACCATCGCCATCGGAATTCCGGCGATCAGGAACGACTTCACGATGTCTCGCAGCGTGACTTCCCGCCCTGCCAAGTCGGAGAAGTACTTGGCCAGAGCCAAAATGAGCACGATCTTGATCCATTCCGAGGGCTGGAAGTGCTGACCTCCGGGCAGCTTGATCCAGCGCTTGGCGCCAAGCACGCGGGCACCAATGACAGCCACAGCTACTAACGACAATATTGAGGCGCCGTAGAACCAGTGAACGTTCTCGAGCAGGGCTTGATAGTTCACCATGCTTACGAGAAACATGAGGAATAGCCCGGCGATAATCCAGTAAATCTGCTTTTGCTGGAAGCCGATGAACTTTGTCTGCCGGGTAGCGCTATAGATTTCAAGCACGCCAATACCGGAGATAATGAGTACAAAGGCGAGCAGCACCCAGTCAAAATCGCGAAATGAGATAAAGCGACGCATCAGTGGACACTGGCCAAATTGATAGCGGAGCGCCGTGCGCTTCCGCCCGGTGAAGGCATCGATGCACCCCTCAACTTGGGAAGCGGCAGATTTTTCTGATCTTCGATTGCCAACGACTTCGCTGGGCGAGGGCGCCCGGCGCTCCGGTCTGTTACGAGCTCCAGAGTTCCGGCCTGCATGCGATCGGAGACGCCATCTTCGGCTTTTCCGTCACTCCAGATGCCGGTGAGTTCGATAGGGTGTCCATTCTTGTCGACGGCTGCATAATTCTCGTCGTGCCGTACACGGCGTTGCTTATCGACAAAGGCTTTAATGATGGGTGCAACCAATCGAGCGGCTAGCCTTCCATGCTCCCCGCCTTCAAACAAGATCGCGACCACAATGTCCGGATTGCGCCTCGGAGTTAGCCCCACGAACCAGCCGTTCTGTTTGAACTGGTCGCCCTTGGCACCGAGCGCTTTCCTCTTCGCCAAACTGACTAACTGCGCGCTACCGGTCTTTCCTGCAAAGTCGATTCCCGGCAGGTGGGCGCTGGGAGCGGAGCCGCCCACATTCACCACTTCAGCCATCGCGTCAGTGATGGTGAGCCAATCCTGCTGGCGGATATCGACGCGTTGTACCTGCTTGTCACGTCTAGCTACTTCGACGTACTGCGACGGAAGATCATCAGGAAACGCGACGTGAGGTTGAACCAGCCGTCCGCCGCTGGCAATGCCTCCAAGGGCCCTCGCGAGCTGCACCGGCGTTGTGGCTACGGCGCCTTGTCCGATGCCGACCGAGATAGTCTCACCGGCGAACCACTTTTGCTTGAAGAGCTTCGCCTTCCACTCCTCCGACGGCATTACACCCGCAACTTCCTGGGGAAGATCGATGCCCGTCTTCTGCCCAAGTCCGAATTGCCGCGCATATTTCGAGATGCGGTCAATGCCGAGCTTTTCCGCGAGAGTATAGAAGAACACGTCGCAAGACTGATAAATAGCCTTTGGCAATTCAACGTTGCCGTGTCCGCTCGGCACCCAGCAACCAAAGCGGTGTCCGTAGAAGACGGCACTGCCGCTACAGTGCACGTGCATTGTTTGCGCAATGTTCTCCTGCACTCCTGCCACCGACATGATGACCTTGAACACCGATCCCGGCGCAAGCTGTGCCTGAATGGCCTTGTTCAGAAGCGGCTTGGCCGGATCCGAGATGAGGGCATTCCATTCCTTGTTGGTGATGCGAACTGAGAACGCGTTGGGATCGAACGTCGGCCTGCTCACCATTGCGAGAATCTCACCCGTGTGCGGATCCATCGCAATCACGGCGCCATTATGGCCTTCGAGAGCCTGCTCCGCAGCCATCTGGATGTCGAGATCGATGGTCAGCTTGAGTGAGTGACCCGCTATTGCCGGATCCGTGCTCAGCCTCCCCACTTCTTTCCCATGGCTGTTCACCAAAGCACGGCGCGATCCGTCCTTCCCGATGAGAATCTCGTTATAGAACTGTTCGACGCCACTCTTTCCTACAACAGCACCTGGCTGATAGGCCTCGTACTGCGCCGAATTCAGATCTTCGTCACTTACTTCGCCCACGTAGCCGATCAGGTGCGCCAGGAATCCGTTTTTGGGATAAAGACGGCGATGCACCATAATCGTCTCGAGTTCAGGCAGTTCATCGCGATGGGCTTCAATGAACGCTTGCTCATCCGGTGTGATGTCGTCCTTGAGAAGGAATGGAGCGCTCTGATTGTCTGCCATGCGCCGTAGTCGGTCCCGAATGTCATCCTCGCGCATATGCAGTCCCGTGGCGATTTTCGTGATGTCGGCGGCGTTGTCTTTCGGCACCTGCTCGCGAATTAGCAGGGCGGAAACAGAAGGATAGTTATCGACAAGGATGCGGCCTTCGCGATCGTAGATCTTGCCTCGCGGAGCGAGTATGGGCACTTTGCGGATGCGGTTCTGATCGGCAAGACTGAGATATCGTTCACTGCCACGCACCTGGAGATTCCACAGACGAACAACCAGAATCGCGATGACGAGCAGAATCACATACTGGACCGAGGCCAGTTTGATTGACGGGATCTTATCGTCGCGATCGTACATTCACTTCAACTTCTGAATCGGGAGGGAAACCGCAGAGCGGAGCCGTCCCTATATTTTATCCAACTACTCTGCTTAAAGGATGCACGAATGACACAAATCCCTACCTAGTACATTACGAACGGACTAATACGATGGCCTGAGTCTCAGCGCTGCTTCGCTCGATCCATAAGCGCGAAGAGCGGCACGGCAACAATGGCATTCGCCAGCGCCGAACTCAGCTCGTGCAGGGTGCGCCAGTCAGCAGGTATCCCCAGCAGGTGCCGACTAACGATGAAGTAGATGCCATCATGCAGGAAAGTAAAAAAGAACATCATGAGGAAGCGCGAACCGGGATTATCAACATCCACCTTGAGGCCGATGGACGAGGCTGCGTATCCCGCGATGGTTTTTGAGATCCCATAGATCCCGATGGGAAGATGCGTGAGCGCGTCCTGCACCAGGCCAATCGAACAGCCGGTCAGCATTCCCGCCAATTGATTACGGCGGGAGACGGCGAAGAACACCGTAACCATGAGCGGGATATCAAACAGCTTCAGAAACGAGAATCGGGATGAGACGTAAACCTGAAAGAAGATCGCCAATAGCGGAATGCCGATCGTAGCAAAGGCGCTAAACCTGTGGACCTCTATCTCCTCGCGCGAAGTGTAAGTAATTGTGGCCACTAGCGCGGGTTCTCCTGCGGTTGCGCGCTTTCAGCGGGCATGGTGGGTTTAGGTTCGGCGGGCTCAGTGGTAGACGGCGCTTTAGGCTTTTTCGCCTCTGAGGTAGGCGATTCAGTTCCATTTGGGGCCGGGGTCGTACTTTGCCTTGTCTCCGCCGGAGTTTCTCCGGGTTGGCCACCAGGATTGTTAGTCGAAACGGGCGCTGATTGCGAAGCAGGAGTAGCCTCGGCCGGCTTCTTCTTTGTCGCAGGGCTCCCTGCGGAGACTACCGCATTTGTGGACGGTGTCTTGTTCGCGTAAAGGGCACTGGTCGGAGGCGGCTCAGCTCCCTTCTTGTCCGGGGCCTTGGGGGTCACCGTAGGCAGCCGTTGTGCAAGAATATCCGCCGCCCTTACTGGACGCGGTCCCTCTTGGTATTGAGGCTCCTTCTCGCTTACTTGCGTGATAACGAGGACCTCGTCAACTTTGTCAAGATTCGCAGAAGGCTTGACTCGAACCAGCATGAACGGGCCACCCTCTGGATCTGGGGCGGTGCTTTGCACGGTCCCGACTGGAAGGCCAGACGGATAAATCTGGTCGCCTCCCGAGGAGACAACCGTCTCGCCCGGCTCAATCTTCTCGTCGGCCATGATATGCATGATTTCCGGGATGCCTGAAGACGTTCCCCGCATGACTGCTCGCAGGCGGGATCGTCCCAGCATCACTCCGGCACCCGAACTGGCATCGTTGATTTCGAGCACTTGCGCGCTTCGCGAAAACACTTTGTAAACCTTGCCTACGATGCCTTTAGGAGTAATTACCGGCATGTCGATCTTGATGCCATCCTTTGTTCCCTTATCGATAGTGAATGCGCGCGAACGGTCCGTGCCAGTGCTTCCAATTACCTGTGCAGCCACTGTCTGGGCAATGAATTTCTGTTTGAAACCAAGCAGCGCCTGTAAGCGGCGTGCCTGGCCGGCATCCTCAGCGAGACTCACCTGTTCCAGCCGCAGACGGTCGAGCTGCGCTTTCAACTCTTCGTTTTGCGCCCTAACATCGCGCAGATCGATGTAGTTCGTCCAAAGATTACGTATACCGCTCCCTATAGAAGTAATTGCCTTTTCACCCGGTACGAAGATCTGGACCACCCAGGCGCGCACCAGGGACATGGACTCTCCCGTCGCGGTGTCCGGGCGACGAACTTGCGTAGCTAGAACAATGACCTGTGCCATCAGCAAGAACAGCAGCACGGTCACGTTCCGGTATCTTGTGAAGAAGTTTTCCATCTAGATCAATTATTTCACCACGGAGACACGGAGACACGGAGAACAGTGAAAAAGGCGCTTCGCGTTTCGAATTTCAGGTTTCGGCCAAGCAGGCAGCAAACCTATGGCAACCACGCTGCAACCAATCTGGCTTTGCCGAAACTCGAAACTTGAAACCCGAAACGCCTCGCTGGAACCACAGTCATTCGGGATCCACTCTTCCCGATCTTCTCCGTGCCTCCGTGTCTCCGTGGTGAAATCCGATTTAACTACTCGATCGAAATCTTGCGCAACAGCTTGAAGTCGCTGAGCATCTTGCCCGTTCCCAGCACTACGCTAGCGAGGGGATCATCGGCAATCGAAACCGGCAGTCCCGTTTCCTCGCGAATACGCTTGTCCAGGTTCTTGAGCAGTGCCCCGCCACCAGTGAGAACGATGCCGCGATCGCTGATGTCGGCGCTCAACTCCGGAGGCGTACGCTCCAGCGCCACGCGAATCGCGTTCATGATCGTCGAGACGCATTCGCTGAGGGCCTCGCGGATTTCGCTGTCGTCCACCGTTGCTGTCTTGGGGACACCCTCAATCAGGTTCCGGCCTTTGATCTCCATCGTGAGCGGCTTGTCCAGGGGGAACGCGGAACCAATTTCGATCTTGATCTGCTCGGCCGTGCGCTCGCCGATCAGCAGGTTATATTTGCGCTTCAAATAATTCATGATGGCTTCGTCCATCTGATTACCCGCCATGCGCACCGATCGCGAGTACACGATGCCAGAAAGTGAAATCACGGCGATGTCAGTGGTTCCTCCGCCGATGTCGACCACCATGTTTCCACTCGGTTCCGTAATGGGAAGTCCAGCTCCGATTGCGGCCACCATTGCCTGTTCAACCAGGTGAACTTCGCTGGCTTTCGCGCGATACGCCGAGTCCATGACCGCGCGCTTTTCTACTTGGGTGATCTCAGAAGGAACGCCAATCACGATGCGCGGATGCACCATCATCTTGCGGTTGTGCGCCTTCTGAATGAAGTAGTTCAGCATCTTCTCAGTGACCTTGAAGTCGGCGATTACGCCATCTTTCATCGGCTTGATGGCTACGATGTTGCCGGGCGTGCGGCCCAGCATCTCTTTGGCTTCCTTGCCGACGGCCTCGACTTCGCCAGTGTTCTTGTTAATGGCGACGATCGAGGGCTCGTTGACGACGATGCCTTTGCCTTTGGCATATACCAAGGTATTGGCCGTGCCCAGATCGATGGCAAGGTCGCTGGAGAACATGCTGAACAGTGAGCGCAGACTGTGACTGCGCGAATTTTGTGAGCCAAAACCGTTCGACGACATGAATGAACTTCTTTCTATCTTTCGGTTATTGCCGCTGTATCTTTTTGCCTGGATCCATTACCGGACGCCGGAGCCAGGATCAGATTTTCGCCGTCTGAATCGGTTGAGCGGACTACCTGAAAATCAATTTACTTTCGGGCTCTTACACGGAGAGCCATGGGCCCTACTGCACTACGATCTTCTTTGTCTGGGTGCTTACTCCACCCTTCGCATTCTGCGCTGTTACTGTAATAACGCTTTCCCCTTGCGGGAGCGGAGGCGTGTAATACCGGAAGGTGCCATCTCCGCCGACCACCGGAACTTCTTCGCCGTTTACCATCACGCGGGCGGCCGGATCCGTTTTGCCGCGAACTTCAATCACATGTCCGTGCTGCACCAGCGGATCAAGTTCCAGTGCGAGCCCTGCATTTGCCGCTTTCGCGATAATTGTGAACTTGTTGTGTTCGCTTTCTACAGATTCCCTGCCTTGCGGATCCACCGATTGCACTGTCCAGTAGTATGCGCCCTCTGCCAGTCCGGCCGCTCTAAATTGCGGCATGACCAAGGTTTTGTCTTCGACTAGCTGCGTGAAATAGGGATTCTTCGAGAGCCTCAAGTGGTACTGCCGCGTGTTCTGCATCGGGGTCCAGGTGAAATCAACTTGCCCTTCGTCCTTTGCCGCGAATACCGGCAACATATTTGCTGGAGTGATCAAGGTGGGGGGCCCAACCTCTTTGGCCCTGGTCATCTTGACGTCTTCGGCCTTGAACGAAACTCTTTCATAGCTGCCCAGGCGAACTAGTTCGCCATTACGCAAAACGCTGCCCGAACCCTGCTTCAGCAGGATCGAGTGATCATTGTTACGATTGTCGTTGTGCACTTGCGCCGAGCTCTCAGGCGCGAGGCTCGCGGTAGCGCCGGCTACGGTCACCCGCGAGCTGGAGCCCTGGGAGTACGTTGCGGTCGCTAAATCCACAGTGCCGGTTGTTACCTGCACAGCAACCTGTGTTTGCTGAGCCTCGTTAGTTGAGTTTTCCTCGATGACAATCAACGAATCCTGCTTGATCGTGTAGTTGCTGCCATCGGCAAACACAATTTTGGCGATTCCTTCGGGTCCGGTCTGAACTACGTCACCCCTGTTCAGCGGAAGATCGTAGCTTGCGTTTGCCCATCCGCTGCTGTTGTTTCTCTTTACGCGGACCGTGCCGTCAATGTTGGTGAAGTGCGCCTGCTGCTGCCCGGTCTCTTTCGCGAGTGCTCGCGTCGGAGAATCCAGATGCAGCATTTCCACCAGTTCGCTGACCAAGGCTTTCGTTTGCTGCGGAAAAAGGAAGTAGCTAACTGCGCTCACTAACGCGACGATCAGGAGAATGGCAAGCAGTACGCTCCGGTACGTGACCGTGATGTACTGGATATAGCTCCTCTCGTCTTTGGGCTTTGGGGACACTCTTATCGCTTGACTTTTCCGATGGATTCAGAGGGAGAGTACCACAAGAAAAAACCCTATCAAATGGGCGAAACCCTTAATAGTCACCAAAGTTTCAATACAAAACCTTATGTCGGAAGGGTGATGTACGAAGGTAACGGAAGTAGCATTCAGCACTCAGCATTCAGCCAGCAGACCTTTTCGTCGTTGCGCAGGAGCAGGGAGCATCGGGGCCTGCTTTGTGCCTGACGGTAAGGTTTTGAAATCCCAAACAGCGAGCTACTCCATAGCCGCTAATCGGCTGAATGCTGAGTGCCGAGTGCTGCTTCTGATACGATTAAGAGTTTTGCATTCCTTCCCAGGACTTCCAGCTAGATGCCCGCAAAAGTTTATAAGAACCTGATCGGAGGCGAGTGGGTCGAATCGCGCTCCGGACAAACATTCGAGAATCAGAATCCCGCGAACGTCAAGGACGTAGTTGGAATCTTCCCAAGATCCAATAAGGACGATGTAGACGAGGCGGTTCAGGCTGCCACAAGAGCCTTCGAGCGCTGGCGGCTTACTCCTGCTCCTCGCCGCGGAGAGATGATCTATCGCTGTGCGCAGATTCTTCAGGAGCGAAAAGAGGACTACGCGCGCGACATGACTCGCGAGATGGGAAAGGTTCTCAAAGAAACTCGCGGCGATGTCCAAGAGGCCATCGATACCGCCTTCTACATGGCAGGCGAAGGGCGGCGTCTCGACGGACATACAGTTCCTTCCGAACTCCCCAACAAGTTTGCGATGGCAATGCGTGTGCCTCTCGGCGTAGTGGGAATGATTACGCCCTGGAATTTTCCGATGGCGATTCCGTCATGGAAGATTTTCCCTGCGATCATTTCGGGAAACACCTGTGTCATAAAGCCGGCGGAAGACACGCCACTCTCGACGGTTAATCTGGTGCGCGCTCTCATGGACGCGGGGCTTCCACCGGGAGTCGTCAACATTGTCCATGGTTACGGTCCTGAAGCTGGCGCTCCACTGCTCGAGCACGAGGACGTCCGCGCGATCTCGTTCACGGGATCGAGCGAAGTCGGCCGCATCATCGGCCAGGCGGCCGCACGCAATTTCAAACCGTGCTCACTGGAAATGGGCGGAAAGAACGCCATCATCGTGCTTAACGATGCCAATGTGGATTTGGCTATTGATGGCGCCCTCTGGGGAGGCTTCGGCACAACCGGTCAGCGCTGCACAGCCGCCAGCCGCGTGATCGTGCAAAAGGGCGTCTACAACCAGTTCGCCGACAAGTTCGTGAGCCGTGCGAAAGCGATGAAGGTTGGAGCAGGCATCGACGAACAGAGCGACATGGGCCCCCAAATCAACCAGCAGCAGATTGAGACGACGCAAAAGTATGTCGAGATTGGCAAGAATGAAGGCGCAAAACTGCTGACCGGCGGGAACCGCATTACTTCCGGCGGCCTTGGCGACGGATTTTTTTGGGAACCCACGATTTTCGGCGATGCGCACGGAAAGATGCGAGTCGCCCAGGAAGAGATCTTTGGTCCCGTGGTTTCGCTGATTCCAACCGACAGTCTCGAGCAGGCAGTCGAGATTTCAAACGGCGTGGCGTATGGTCTTTCCTCGGCTGTGTACACGCGCGACGTGAACAAAGCATTCACGGCCATGCGCGATCTGCAAACGGGAATCACCTACATCAACGCGCCAACCATTGGCGCAGAAGTGCACCTGCCGTTCGGGGGCACGAAGGCAACCGGTAACGGACACCGCGAAGGCGGCATCGGCGCAATCGATTTCTATACGCAATGGAAAGCGATCTACGTGGATTACTCCGACCGTCTGCAACGCGCACAGATTGATACAGGGGAATGAATGATTCACCACGGATACACGGAGTCACGGAGAACAGCAGCGGCTTTCCTCCGTGACTCCGTGTCTCCGTGGTGAAAAATGATTTTTCGAGGCATACGATGATTATTGGTGTTCCGAAGGAAGTAAAAGATCACGAAGCAAGAGTGGGCATCGTGCCCTCCGGCGTGAAGGCGCTGGTCGAAGCCGGCCACAAGGTTCTGGTTGAGACCAAAGCTGGCGAACTTTCATCCATGCCGGACCGGGATTACAAGCAGGCAGGCGCTGAGATCGCCAGCTCGGCGGCAGAGGTATGGAACCGAGCCGAAATGGTGGTCAAGGTCAAAGAGCCAATTGAACAGGAAGTGCAGTTCTTCCGCGAGGGACTCGTGCTCTTCACCTATCTGCATCTGGCTCCGATTCCTGACCTGACGGATCATCTTCTCAAGAAAAAGGTAGTTGGCATCGCCTACGAAACGGTCACGGACCGTAGTGGCACGTTGCCGCTGCTCACACCAATGTCTGAGGTTGCAGGACGCATGTCCGTCCAGGTTGGCGCCAGCTATCTCGAGCACGAGAAGGGCGGCCGCGGCATTCTGCTAGGCGGCGTTCCCGGAGTGGCCCCGGCGAAGGTCATGATCATCGGTGGTGGCATCGTCGGCATCAACGCAGCCAAAATCGCTCTTGGCATGGGCGCCGATACGACGATCATCGACATCAATCTGAATCGCCTGCGAGAGCTGGATGACATCTTCAATGGGCAGGTTCGCACTCTAGCGTCGAACTCCTATACCATTGCGAAGTCTTGCGCCGAAGCCGATCTCGTGATCGGAGGCGTCCTGATTCCTGGCGCCGCGGCTCCGAAGTTGGTAACTCGCGAGATGGTGAGCCACATGAAACGCGGCGCAGTAATCGTTGACGTCGCCATCGACCAGGGTGGCTGCATCGAAACCGCTAAGCCAACCACCCACAGCAATCCGGCATACACAGTGGATGGAGTGGTTCACTACTGCGTGACGAACATGCCGGGCGCAGTGCCGCACACTTCTACGCTCGCGCTAACCAACGCAACCTTCCCCTATGTGCTGAAGCTGGCCAACCAGGGCGCAAATGCGGCGATCAAAGCTGATCCAGGAATTCGGGAAGGCGTGAATACCTTCCACGGACATCTCACATACTCAGCCGTGGCGGAGTCCCAACGAAAGCCGTTCAAGCCAGTAAAAGACCTCGTGGCCTAAATGGTAGAGACGCATCATGCTGCATCTCTGCGAAGCGGCTTGGGGCATTATCAGTATCTGTAAAGCAAGAACAAGAACACGGATTGAACGGATCTAACGGATCGGACGGATAAAAACGAACTTGTGATTTCCATGATCCGCTATTAAGAAAATCACGCGGTATCTGACGACTCCATAACCTGATCACGAAATCGCCCGAGTTGGGTGTATCCGTCCGATCAGTCGATCCGTCCAATCCGTGTTTTAGCTTTTGCTTCAGACGGAAGTTCGTAGCCCCTTCCCAGCCGCCCTATAATTTCAGCAGCACCCGTGCCAGCCACCAACCCCAAACCAGTCGAGCGCAAGGCCCTCATCATAGGCCTTGGCATAGCTATCTTCGTCCTCTTTCTAGTGCTCGCCTCGCAGCAGGCGTTCAATCTGACCTTCCTGAACCCCGGCGGAGCGCAGCAGACCGTTCTCCTCACGGCACTCTCCGCCCTTGTCTTTCTGCTGTTCGTCGCGCTCACGTTCGTGTTGCTGCGCAATCTACTCAAGCTACTGGCAGAGCGCCGCGTTGGCGTCCTCGGCTCCAAGTTCCGGACGAAGATGGTTTTCGGAGCGCTGCTGATGTCGTTTACGCCGGCGCTCTTTATGTTCTTGTTCACTTATCTTCTGACCAACCGGTCAATCGATCGTTGGTTCTCGCGTCCGGTACAGAACCTGCGTGAAGGCTCGGAGCAAGTCGCAGCGCTGCTCGTTGACTATGCAAACGCGAATGCCCAAGCCGAAGCAAAGGCTTTGGCAGCCAATTCCCGCATTCAGCGAGCTTTCGAGGTCGGTGATTTTGCCGCAGTTAATTCCGTACTCCACGAGGAAGAACCAGCCCTGCAAGACGGCTTTGCCCTTGCGTTGCACGGACATGTACCGGTGGCTTCAATTAATCTCCCTACGGAGTGGGAAAAAATTGGGCCGCCCCTTGCCGAAGCGGTTGCAGCGAGTCGCCGGTTTGCCTGGGGGAATTCGATTTACGCGGTTGCACAAAGCGGTGCGGGAAGAAACGGCGCAATCATCGTGGCGATTCCCCTGCCGGCGAGCTTCGATGCCACGATGCAGCAAATTGCTGAAAGCCAGCGCAACTATCAGGAACTCGCCACTGCGGGAAAAGCGGTACGCCGTGCATACATCCTCCTGCTTCTCCTGATTACCGCGCTCGTGCTGTTTGCCGCTACGTGGCTTTCATTGTTTATTTCCAAACTGGTAACTCGACCTGTTGCTGCTCTTGCCGAAGCGACTCAGGAGCTCTCACAAGGACACTTCTCTTATCGCGTAGCGGTAGCTGCCGCGGACGAACTCGGAGAGTTGGTAGCCTCCTTTAATCGCATGGCCGCCGACTTGGAAGAGAGTCGCACAAAGATCGAGCAATCCTCGCGCGAACTCGAGAAGGCAAATGCGAACATTGAACACCGACGCCGTCAGACCGAAATCATCCTCGAGAACATTCCCACCGGCGTGCTTTCTTTGGACGGCTCGGGAAGGGTTCGCCACGCGAATCCCGCATTTGTTCGCCTACTGAAGTTCCGCGATCAATCTTCCGCGAATGCTTCCTCGGAAAATTTCGAAGGCGCTTCCTTACGGGACATCTTTGGCCCCGAGATCGCAACGCAGATGGTTCACCTGATGCGCAAGGCTGACCGGATGGGGACGACCACGAGCCAGTTTGAGCTGCAGTCGGGCGGCGGCAGACTCAACGTTGCGATAACCGTCGCATCCATGCGCTTCGACCGCCAACGGCTCGGTTATGTAATGGTGTTCGAAGACTTCACAGAATTGTTGCGCGCGCAAAAACAGGCCGCCTGGCGCGAAGTAGCGAGGCGCGTGGCGCACGAGATCAAGAATCCACTTACGCCCATCGCGCTCTCGGCAGATCGCATTCGCCGGCATCTAGAGCGTGGGACTCCTCCGGACAAGAATTCTATGGCGGTAATGTCAGGCTGCGCCGACACAATCACGAATGCGGTAGAAACCGTTCGTCAACTGGTCGATGAATTCTCCACGCTCGCCCGATTTCCGACGGCGCAACCTCGTCCCAGCGAAATCAACGCAATCATCGAAAGCGCCTTGCAACTATTCAGTGGGCGCCTCGATGGAGTGACAATTCGGACTCATCTCGCTCCAGAGTTGCCGGTCGTCCTGGCCGATCCCGAGGCCATGAAGCGGGCCATTGCCAATCTCATTGACAACGCGGCTGAAGCTCTTCACGATTCGCTCGTTCGCGAGATCTATATTTCCACATCCCTTGTAGAAAGCCGTGACTCAGTAGAGGTCGTAATCGCGGACACCGGCCACGGAATCACCGACGATGTGAAAGAACGGCTGTTCCTGCCCTATGTCTCAAGCAAGAAAAGAGGCACAGGCCTGGGACTGTCGATTGTGAGCCGCATCATGCAAGAGCACAACGGCTCGATCCGCATCGAAGAGAATCACCCAGTAGGCGCTCGTTTCATTTTGGAACTGCCTATGGCAGTGGAGGCTGCGACCCCCGTGAGTTCATGAGCCTTATGGAAGTCAAAGACTCGAACACGGATTGAACGGATTTGACGGATCGGACGGATACATTTTCCCGGGGAGTGCGGAATGAAGCATGAAGACCTAACCGAGAAGTTGATCGGAATTCACTACACTCTGGAAAACGAGTTCGGTCACTGATTTCTTGAGAGCAGTTATCGCCGAGGGTATAGAGAATTAGTACAAGACCCAGGGTGCATCCGCTGCAGCAGGTTAGCCAGCAATTGGTTCATCCGTCCGATCCGTTAAATCCGTTTAATCCGTGTTCTGCTTTTCCACCTGTAAAATCCTTCCTTACCCATGAACTCTATTCTTGTAGTCGATGACGAAGCCGACATTCGCAAATCGTTGCGCGGCGCATTGGAAGACGAAGGCTTCAAGGTCGACACGGCTGAGAGCGGCGAAGCATGTCTGGAGACGCTGAAGGCGCGTTCTTACGATGTCGTTCTTCTGGATATCTGGCTGCCGGGAATCGACGGCCTGGACACGCTCGAAAGAATCAAAGAACACGAGGATCCGCCAGAAGTCATCATCATCTCGGGGCACGGCACGATTGAAACCGCCGTTCGAGCCACCAAGCTCGGAGCCTTCGATTTTTTGGAGAAGCCGCTCTCGCTGGAGCGGATGCTGATCCTGATTAAGAACGCAATGGAGGCGCGGAAGCTGCGCGGTGAAAACCGCGAATTCCGCAAGCAGCTCGAAGCCAAGAGTGTCATCGTCGGCGAGAGCGTTCCTACGAAGGCTTTGCGCCAACAGATTGGATTGATGGCGCCAACCAATGGGCGCGTCTTGATCTACGGCGAGTCCGGAACGGGAAAAGAACTGGTCGCGCGCGCCATTCACAACCAGAGTCTGCGTCGCGATAACGTATTTACCGAAGTAAACTGTGCAGCGATTCCTGAAGACTTCATCGAGCCGGAACTGTTCGGATACCGAAATTCGGCGGTCTCAGGCGAGGCTGCCGAGAAGATCGGGACGTTTGAACGCGCCGACGGCGGAACGCTGTTCCTCGACGAAGTTGGCGACATGAGCCTGAAGACTCAGTCAAAAGTTCTGCGCACTCTCGATGAACAGCGCTTCACCCCGGTAGGCGCCGCCGATCCCATCACCGTGGACGTGCGCGTAATCGCTTCAACCAACAAGAACCTCGAAGAGGAGATCGCCAGCGGTAACTTTCGCGAAGACCTCTTCTATCGTTTGAACGTTATTCCGTTCTATGTACCTCCGTTGCGAGAGCGCATCGAAGATGTTCCCCTTTTGGCAAAACACTTCATCAGGGAATTCTCCTCACGTTATAGCCGGCGTACGAGAGAGATTACCGACGACGCAACCGAAGCGCTCATGAAGTACTCCTGGCCGGGTAACGTCCGCGAGTTGCGGAACGTAATCGAACGCATCGTAATTATGAATCCCGGAGCAACAAAGCTGGAGCGCAAGCACCTCCCGCCGCTCGTTTATCGCGACGGATCGCGCCGTAGCTCGACTCCAGAATTCTCGTCGTTACAGCAGGCGCGCGCGGCCTACGAGCGCGATTACATTCTGAAGAAGCTGGACGAAAGCAAAGGCAACATCAGTCGTGCCGCCGAGATTCTCGGTCTCGAGCGCAGCCACTTGTATCGAAAGATGAAGGCGCTGGGGATTTCAGTGAAGGAATAAAGTAGATACGCAGCATGCTGCGTATCTATTGATGCCGCTGCGGCTTTCTTCTCATTCGTTTGTTGGTCCCGAAAAAGGAACTGAGCCATTTGAGCTGCTCAGTGAGACTTCCATTGATAGGCGCCCTCCTGCTGCAATCCAAGATGCGCCAACACCCGACAAGCAAACTGCCGAGCCATCTCCTCTAGCGATTGAGGCAGATTGTAAAAAGTGGGAATGAGTGGATACACGGTAGCGCCAGCATCGGCAGCCCGATACATATTCCTGATATGGATCTTGTTCAGCGGCGTCTCGCGCACGCACAGCACCAGAGGACGCGCCTCCTTGAGACAAACATCTGCCGCGCGTTCGATCAAATTTCCCGCTAGACCGTTGGCCACGCGCGCCAGCGTTCCCATGCTGCAGGGAAGAACGATCATTGCGTCGGTAGGATAAGAGCCACTAGCTACATTCGCGCCGATGTCACTATTGCCCTGTTGCTGTATCTTTCGGCTCCTTTCACCCAGTAGCTGGGCAACAAGATCATTGCGGCCGCGAATTTGGAGCTCCTCGGCAAAGACTCGAAGGGCATTGTCAGACGCGATGAAGTTAACAGTTGTAATTCGGGAATCAGCTTCCACGGCAGTGAGCAGCTCGCGCGTGAAGATCGCACCGCTTGCACCAGTTGCAGCAACCGTGAGGTTATGAGGAAGGTCCGGCATACCGGCTGGAGGCATTCAAAATAGCAGATCGCATTCGAACAAGCGCGACTCTAGCTGCTTCCTTTCGCGGTTTTCTCTGTGTCTCCGTGTCTCCGTGGTGAAAAAACCCGCTTGAAGATTCCATCCACGTTGCCAAGCTGACGCTTCAAATCGAACGCACTCTCCAATTGTTGTTCGGAGAGTTTGCCGCGAATTTCAGGATCGCCGCGCACAGCATCGCGAAAATTGTCGCCATTCTTCCAGGCTTCCATCGCATGCTTCTGCACTAAACGGTACGCGTCTTCGCGTGACATGCCAACTTCAGCGAGATCGAGCAGCAGTTGCCCGCTAAAGATCAAACCACCGCTACTTTCGAGGTTCTTGAGCATGCGGTCCGGATAAACCAGCAAAGTGTCTATCAAATGCGTGGTCTTGTGGAGCAGATAATCGACAAGAATCGTCGAATCGGGAAGGATAATGCGCTCGACCGACGAGTGTGAGATGTCGCGCTCATGCCATAGCGGCACATTTTCCAGCGCGGCTTGAGCATTCGAGCGAACGACGCGCGCGAGTCCACTGATCTGCTCGCACGTAATCGGATTGCGTTTGTGCGGCATCGCCGACGAACCCTTCTGCTTTTCGCTGAAGTATTCTTCCGCCTCGCGCACTTCGGTACGCTGCAGGTGGCGTATCTCGACCGCAATCTTGTCCAGAGTGCTCGCAATTACCGCCAGAGTGGCGACGAAGAACGCATGCCGGTCGCGCTGAATTACCTGGCTGGAGATTGCAGCGACCTTTAATCCCAGCCGCGCGCAGATTGTTTCCTCCAATTCGGGAGTCAAATGCGCCAGAGTTCCCACCGCGCCGGATATCTTTCCGACACGCATGTCCTCAGCCGCGTGATCAAAACGCTCGATGTTCCGCTCGATCTCCGAAAACCAGTTGGCTAATTTCAGGCCAAACGTAGTTGGCTCGGCATGGACGCCGTGCGTTCTTCCAATGGTTGGAGTGTTCTGAAACTCAAACGCGCGCCGCTTGAGGACGGTCTTGAGGGCCTCGAGATCGTTACGAATAATGAGAAAAGCATCGTGGATCTGCAGCGCCTGCGCTGTATCGACAACGTCATTCGAGGTGAGACCGAAATGCAACCAGCGGGATTCAGGACCTACCTTTTCCGCCACCGCCGTGGTGAACGCAATCACATCATGCTTCACCTCGGCTTCGATTGCGCGAATCCGCGACAGGTCGAAGTCGCCGCGATCCCGAATGGCTTTCGCGGCCGATTGCGGCACCATACCGGCCTCGGCAAGGGTCTCAGTGGCCGCAATTTCGACCTTTAACCAGGCGCGAAAACGGTTTTCTTCGCTCCAAATGCGCCCCATTTCGGGTCGCGTGTACCTTGCAATCAAGTTTTTGTGTCCCCGAAATGAGCTGGAAACGCCTCTTATCTGCCCTGAATACGACTAAAAGCATAGCGTAGAACTTCACCCTGTGACACAGCCGGCCTCGGCCGTGAGGGTGTGATGGCATGCAAACTACACAGGCGAGAGCGCCTGTCCCAAGAGCAACGCGCTATTTCCTCTCCGGAACACGCTCGGCGCTCTCCAGCGGCTTGCGCGCGTAGTGATACAGCGACCATCCGAGCACGAGAAAGGTAACGACAGCGACCACGTTCAAGGCAACGGGTCCAAAGCCCATGGCAGGCAAACGCGAGCTGATGTCCAGCGGGTTGGGTTTGTCTGCGCCGAATATGAGCTTTATCCCGATACCGGCGAGACCCATAATGCCGCCGGCAGCGATTAGGCCACTGGCAAACAAAGAGCCGGGGCTTACTTCGCTCTCAGCCGGTGTTTCTCCGGCGCGCTTGGCCGCGGAGTCAACCAGCCAACGCACTGCGCCGCCGGCAAAGATCGCGAGTGTGGTTCCGATCGAGAGGTACGCGCCGACAGCGAAGGCAAGCGAGCGAATTCCCAGAAGCTCGACAACTATGACCAGGAATACCCCGAGCATCACCAGTCCCCAAGGCAACTTGCGCGTGAGAATGCCGTTGATTACCGTCGACATTAGCTGCGCCTGGGGCGCAGGCGCCTTCTCGCTGCCAATGCCCTGAATCCATTGCACTTCAATCTGTCCCGATTTGGGATTGTAGAGGTATTTGCCGCTAGCTATCTCGGTGGAATTAATCGAATTGAGTACATAGTAATCGTGGCCAGGGAGGGTCACGGCTTGTCCTTGCGCATCGCGGTAGCTGAAGCGATCGCGGGCGAAGGCGCGCTGCCCATTCGTTTCCTCAATGCTGACTCCCGGCGGCAGGTGACCGAGATCCACCTGCTTTAGCAGCGGGCGAAACTCCTCAAGACCCTTGTTCATCCCAGTCAGCGTGTAACCGACGGCGAAGGTTGAGATCGTGACTCCAATCAGCAAGGCCGCCTGCTGCCACTTGGGAGTCGCTCCAATCAGATAGCCTGTTTTCAAGTCTTGCGAAGTATCACCGGCATTCGATGACGCGATGCACACGACTCCTCCGATGGTCAGCACAAGAGCGCCGAACGCGGGAGCTGTCCAGCCCAATGCCAGGAAGATCGCGGAGGTGGCCATGAGGGTTGCGATCGTCATTCCCGAAACAGGATTGGCTGAGCTGCCGATAAGGCCGGTAATCCGGGAAGAGACCGTAACGAACAGGAACCCAAAAATGACGACAAAGATTGAGGCAACGATGTTGGCTAAGAGCGAGGTCTGCGCGCCAGGGACAGGCTTAAATGTGAGGAACCCCCACATCATGATGATCAGCAGCACTGAGCCTCCGACGGTTACAGACAATGGCAAATCGTCTTCTGTACGCAGGTTCGAGCGCTCACTCTTGTCTCCGCCCAGTTGCTTCATGCTGGTGCGCAGGGCAGACACGATCGTCGGCATCGTCTTCAGCAGGGTAATCAGTCCGGCGCAAGCCACAGCGCCGGCACCCATAGGTCGAACATAAGTGCGCCAAAGATCGGTCGGCGACATCTGCGAAATCGGCACTGTACCGGGATAAATCGGAGTAGCCATTCCTGCGCCAAAGAAGTGGATCGCTGGCATCAACACAAGCCACGAGAACACGCCTCCGGCGAGCAGGACTCCGGCGACTCGCGGCCCGATGATGTAGCCCACACCCATGTACTCGGAGGTCGTGTTCGCACGAATCGAAGCGCCGGCATATTGCTTAATGTCCCATGTCGGCGTGCTCGGCCAGGCCGAGAGCAGATTCTCATTTTGGAAAAAAGTGTAGAGCGCTCCCAGACCTAGTCCCCAGAAAACGCGGCCCGCGAAACTGCCACCTCGGTCTCCCGCGATGAGAACGTCCGCGCAGGCTGTTCCTTCGGGATAGGTGAGAGTGCCATGCTCCTTCACAATCAATTGGCGCCGCAACGGAATCATGAAGAACACACCGATGAGTCCGCCTACCAAGCTCAGCAGGAAGATGCGAGCGACCTCCAATTGAAATCCCAGAAAGATAAGGGCGGGTAAGGTGAAGATCACGCCGGACGCAACGGATTGTCCAGCATTTCCAGTGGTCTGCACGATGTTGTTTTCGAGGATCGTGGCGCGGCCAAAGGCGCGCAGAATGCTGATCGAGAGTACCGCGATGGGAATTGAGGCAGAAACTGTAAGGCCAGCACGGAGGCCAACGTAGACCGTAACACCGCCAAAAAGAATGCCGAAGATAGAGCCGAGAATCAGCGCACGCGGGGTGAACTCCTTGAGTTTCGCATCAGGAGGCACGTACGGTTCAAACTTCGCATCCGGGGTTTTGGGTTCAGTGATGGTAGCCAAAGCTCATCCTCCCGCGCGGAAGCTGGTACCGTGCTGTTCCGGCGACCGATGATTCTAAGGGGAAACGAGGAAAAGCAATAGTGGCAGTAGGGACGCAGCATGCTGCGGGTGGGCGGCACTTCTTCTGGATGGCGAACTTCGTTTGGATCTCTTAAAGCTGCTGTGTCTCTAAAACGAAAAGCGCGCCAGCAAACGGCGCGCTTTCTGAATAAGTCAATCTGAACTCACTAGCTAAGCAGCTCTCTTACACATGCTTGTCCAGTGCCTTTTGAATCGTGTCCTTGGGAACGTACCCCACGATCTGTTCTGCCACTTTGCCATCCTTGAAGATCAGCAGTGTCGGAATTCCACGGACGCCGTAACGCATTGGTGTTGCGTTGTTAGCGTCAACATTCATTTTGTAGACCTTGGCCTTACCGCTGTATGCCTGCGCCACTTCGTCGACCACTGGCGACAGCGCCTTGCATGGCCCACACCAGGTCGCCCAAAAATCCACCATTACCAGCTGGTCCGACTTGAGCACGTTCTGCTCGAAGCTTGCGTCGGTAACCTCCAGCACGGCTCCTGCCGCCGCCACCGGCGCGCCATTGTTGCTGGAGCGCGTAGCATCCTTCTCGGTCGTGGGCGTCGTGGGTGCGCCTTTTGTATCTATCGCCATTGAATTTCTCCTGATCGGAAATAATCAACCCCAATCCTAGCATCACACCGCGGGATTATCCGACCAACATAATAGATGACGGCAAGACCGAGAAAGTAGCAAGTGCCCCGGAAGCCCTTGCTGTGGTGCAACATACGGGCTCGCTGTGGGCAAGCCCAAAAATTAAAAGCGCCTGCCGGCCCGAAAGCCGCAAGCGCCCGGCAGCCCTCCCCCAGAACTGCCTTCGAAAAGGAGAATATTGTGAGTCTCTGCCCCTGTAAAGACCTCTGTAGTAACTTCGTGGTAATCGCAAAAAGTTACCCAGTTGTGGAATTGCATCTGGCTGAAGCGTCAGGACTTGACCCTGAAATCTACTAGCAGCGGTAGGGGATCAGGGGCCAAGGAGCGAAAGGCCGTTTCGCACCACCCGAAAGCGCAGGTTTTAAGGCGGGATCGAAGTGAGTTTCGAGTAGATTTTCGCCAGCCTGGGTAGGAGTGCTGTCTGACCTCAACACTGTCATCCTGAGGCCCGCCGTTGGCCGAAGGACCTCCCGCGATGATCGGGACAAATATGCTGTCTGGTGGCTTTTCTACGAAGATCCTCCCTGAAAAAGCCAGGACACAGCAACGGACTTGATTCATTCCGGGAGGTCCTTCGCCAAAATCGGGACTCAGGATGACAATTCTTTAGCTTTTGCGGCATTCTCCACAATCTGCTGTTAGGCGATCTCCACTTTCTGCAGCCACTGCGCCACGTCGACTTTCCAGCCGAGCTTTTGGGTAAGGGCATCGCGCAGCGCGGTCGCGGCCTGCGGTTCGCCATGAACCAGATATGTTTGGGATGGTTTCTGCTTGAATGTCGAGAGCCATTCCAGCAGCTCAGGTGTATCGGCGTGATCGCTGAACTGCTCCAGCGAGGCGATCTGCGCGCGCACGCGAACGTCCTCGCCGAACATTTTGATCGAAGCTGCGCCGGCCTTGATGAGAGCTCCCCGTGTGCCCGGCGCCTGGAAACCGATGAAGATCACAGTGTTCTTCGGATCGGGAAGGCGATGAATCAGATGGTGCACGATGCGTCCACCGGTGACCATGCCACTTGCGGAGATGATGATCATCGGAAAGTGCGCATCGTTGAGCTTGCGCGAGTCTTCTTGTTTTTGGTCGAAGAAAAAGCCGTCCCATTGAAGGGGAGATCCGTAGCGGGCGATCAAATCACGCGTGCGCGCTGTGTATTCCTCGGAGTGCTTCAGGAAGACCTGAATGGCCGAGATGGCCATGGGACTATCGATGTGCACTGGGATCTTCGGAATCTGCTTCTCCTCCATAAGCTCTTTCAGGAGGAAGAGAAGCTTTTGCGCACGCTCTACGGCGAAGGCGGGAATTACCACGGTGCCGCCCCGCGCAGCCGTATCCGAAATCAGCTTCGCCAGCTCCGGACGAACGTCGCTCGTCGGGTGCAAACGATTCCCGTATGTGGACTCCATCACCAGTGTGTCGGCGGACTCACCTTCTCGCGGGCCGGAATGCTGGACCTTTCCCGGAGATACCTCATCATCGTGCACGCGGCCGATATCGCCGGTAAACAGCAGCTTCTTGCTCGCGCCATTCATCGTTAACGTGATCTCTACCATCGATGAACCTGCAATATGCGCAGCCGGCACAAAACGAAACGTAAAGGCCGGGCTGAGCTGTGTGGGTTGGTCGAAGGGGACAGGCTCGAAGTATTTGAGGGATTCCTGGGCTTCGGCAAGCGTGTAGAGAGGAAGCGCAGGATCATGCTTCGACGTCTTGTTGCGATTGTAGTGAGCTGCATCTTCTTCCTGAAGATGTCCTGAATCGGGAAGCAGAATGCCGCAAAGATCGATCGTCGCCGGGCTGGCGTAAATCCTTCCGCGAAAGCCTTGCTTTACCAGCCTCGGAATCCATCCAGAGTGATCCAGGTGTGCGTGCGTGAGAATAACGGCATCGATCTCATTCGCTGGAATGGGCAACGGCTGCCAATTGCGTTCGCGCCACTGTTTGAGTCCCTGGAACAGACCGCAGTCAACTAATACCTGGAGATTCCCGGTGTTGATGAGATGTTTGGATCCCGTAACGGTACCGGCGGCGCCGAGGAATTGTATGTAGGCCATTCAGCTTCCTTTCTATGGATGCCCAATTTTTATTGGTGTCGTGTTGTCGGACCGATCCGCTTCCGGCACGCTTCCGTCGTTAACCGTCAGATTGATTGGCCGGCTGCCGACTTCGATCCTAACGGCTACCTTGCCGTGGGCTGGAACAAGCTGGCGAGTTGGCACGTCTCCAGCCTCGGTGTGCACGATCACGGGCAGCTCTGCGCCCGCTCCCCCCTTGTTCTCGATCGTGGCTGAGACCAAAAAAATTCCTTGCAGGCTTGGGCGCGCATATCCGTTGCTCGCGGTGAACTCGGGAAGGCCACGGTCCTGATAGACCCAATCGTCAAAGAACCACTCCAGGTCCTTGTGTGAGTTCTTTTCCAGGAGCTTCTGGATGTATGAAGGTTCTTTGTCTGACTCAGGATCGTACTGCTGCAAGGAATCAAGCAAGACTCTTTGCCCGACGATCTCCCGCAGCATCCACCAGACATACATCGCCTTCGTGCGAAAGAAGACTTCACTCGTCGTGTTGACCAGGCTGTTGCTTTTCGCCGTTTCAGGAGCACCGGAGTCCACTAGTGTCAGCGGCGTGAGCCGTTGCTGCATGTAGCCGATAGCCGCGGCGCGCCCGTCTTGCTGTTCGCGCATGAGTGCCTGGGCCAGGTGCGCCGCTCCTTCGTAGATCCACGCCCGCGGCGACCAGAGGGTCTTATGCGCGAACATGTACGTGATCGTCACTTCGAGCGACTTGCGGTCGATCGTCTTCAACGGAGTGAGCAGAACCGTATCTGCGTCGAATGTCGTGTCTTCTGCTTCTGGGAGTTCAATCAGGGAAGCTGGAAAATCGGACTTGCCGGTAATCATTGGCGTCGTGTCGCGAATCACCCGCGCATAATCCTGCGCTTGGGTTTGATGGTCAGGAAGGAAGTTCACGGAGAATGCAGTTTTGCCGGTCTCTTGTCGCGCTAGAGCGGCCTCATAAGGTCCAGCAACTAAGACAGGGCCAGTCAGACCGAGGTGTCCCCACCAATGCTCGATGATCGTCACGCTGCCTAAGAATTCAATGCGCACTAGCTGGGCATTGCTCAACACGCGATTCTGGTTATCCGTTTCAATCTGCACCCCCATCGTGGACAACGAGTGTCGCACTGACCATGCGCTCGTTTCCTCGAAGACGCGATTACCCTCGCTCAGCATCGCCGGATCCAGCGACACCGGGAACCAGAGCACGTGTCCTACGCCGCGAAGGCAGGTGAAGCTGGGCGTAATTCGGTCGTAGTCGGTGGCGGCTCGGATCACGAGCGGTACACCAAGTTGAGCGAGTCGAGTGGTATCGAGCGAGATGGTTCCGCTGTAGCCGACTTCTATCTCGAGCGACGCTCCCGGAGCGATCGCTACCGGCAGAGTGACGATTGCCTCCTGGACATTCCCGCTGTGATCGAGATCGGAGCGGACTTTGGATGTAGTGAAGGGAACTGCGTTGCCACTCTGCTTGATCGATGCCCACGTCAACGAGGATGAAAGTTGAAGCGGAAGCAGGCGCTGCGATTGAGCGGAATCATTGCGCAGCGTGATTTTGCCACGAGCGAAGAGCGAGTCTGTCTGCGTTTCAATGCGAACATTGAGATCCCAATTCAGGAAAGTAAAGGCATTCCGATCTGGTTGCGAGGGCTTTTTAGGTTCCTGCGCCGTTGCACTCACCAGAGTCAACGCGATAACCAGGTAGGCAGTGCCCGGGAATCTCACGAACCGAGGCCCTTGCGCTGCTTGACCGGGACCTCGTTCGTTACCTCGGCTGGCCTCGCACGTCTCTGCCGGGCAACCTCATACATCACGATTGCACCTGCCACTGAGACGTTTAGCGAAGAAACCCTTCCCGCCATGGGAATCGAGACGAGGTAATCACACTTTTTTCGTACGAGATCGTGCAATCCGTGACCTTCAGCTCCCAATACGATGGCGCAATCCATTCGATAGTCGAGTTCGTCATAGCTGCGATCGCCGCGCTCGTCGAGACCAATGATCCAAAGATTGCGCTCCTTCATCTGCTCGAGTGTCCGTGCCAGGTTGACCACACGCGCGATGTTCACGTGCTCGGAAGCTCCGGCGGACGCTTTTGCGACCGTTGGGTTAACAGCCGCGGCCCGGCGCTCTGGGATGACAACCCCATCTGCTCCGGCTCCATCGGCGGTGCGAATGAGTGCTCCGAGATTGTGGGGATCTTCTACGCCATCAAGCGCGACTACAAAGCTGTGCTCACCTTTTTTATGGGTGAGAATTTCGTCCAGTTCGGAGTAGTTTTTGCCGGCTACGACCGCGACCACTCCTTGATGGGACTTAGTTCGAGCAAGACGATCGAGCTGTTCGCGCGGCACGAAGCGCAACGAGATGCCTTCTTTTCGCGCGAGATCGATCACCGCCTGCAGTCGCTGGTCGTGACTATCGCGCGCAACTTCCACGTGGTCGAGCGAGCGACTGCGCGAAAGCAGAGCCTCTTCGACTGCATGGATGCCGTAAAGAACGTCCATTGGAATGAGTGTACAGCGTGCCGTCTTGCAGTCGCGGCGGCGTGTTCCCGTGAGTGCCTTCACGATGATGAGGTAGCGCGCAGACAGTGTCGGATGTGCGTTTGCACATTGGTTGCGTTTGGAATTCGTGCCGCTAGAAGCGGCACGAAAACCTGATGCGCGGCACGGAGAGACCTGAGCCTGCCAGAGACGCGCATGCCACCAGCATGGCAGAGACGCAGCATGCTGCGTCTTTACGACGCAGACTGGAACTGCCGGGCGGCGGTTTCTCCACACGCGCTCTCGCAAGGCGCAGCATGCTGCCTCTCTACCTTTGTTATTCTGAAAAGTTGGACCAATGCGGAATATCGCGTCTGGGCTACATCTTGAGGAGTTGCTTTGGAAGAAGTTTTTATTCTCTCCGCTGTCCGCACACCCATAGGCAAATTTGGGGGTTCACTCGCCCACATGACCGCCGCCGACATGGGAGTGGTTGCAGCCAAGGCTGCGCTGGAGAGTGCTGGAGTTTCGTCCGAAGGCGTCGAGGAGACGATCATCGGCAACGCGCGCCAGGCCGGTGGAGGACCAAACGTCGCTCGGCAGATTTCCGTCCGCAGCGGGGTTCCCGAAACTGTACCTGCATACACGGTAAATCAGGCGTGCGCCTCCGGACTCAAGGCCATCTCTCTCGGGTTTCAGGAAATCGCAAACGGCAATCTGGATTGCGTGCTTGCAGGCGGCACGGAATCGATGTCGCGCCTACCTTATTACCTCGAGGGCGCGCGCTGGGGATACCGTCTTGGGAATCAGGAGCTGGTCGATGGCATGTATCGTGACGGATTCTTCTGCCCCATGGCCCAGATGGTAATGGGAGAGACCGCGGAAGTCCTTGCGCGCGAATTTCAAATCTCAAGGGAAGAGCAGGATCAGTATGCGTTGTGCTCTCAGCAGCGCGCTGAGCGCGCGATCCAAAGCGGACGCTTTGACGCGGAAATCGTTCCAGTCACAATCGAGAGCAGGAAGGGCACACAGGTGTTCGCGCGCGATGAGCATCCGCTGCCCCAGGCATCGCTCGACAAGATGGCAAAACTCAAACCTGTGTTTGCCGCAGATGGAACGGTGACAGCGGGGAATGCTTCGGGAATCACCGATGGAGCCGCCGCCGTTGTCCTGGGCAGCGGGGCCTTTGCGAAGAAACACAATCTCAAGCCGCTGGCGAGAATTGTGGGCGCCACAACTGCTGGAGTCGATCCGAAGCGCATGGGTATCGGTCCTGTACCGGCGTTGAAGAAGCTGGAAGAGAAGTACGGCATTAAGGCTTCAGCTGCCGATCTCATCGAGCTGAATGAGGCCTTTGCAGCGCAGGTGCTTGCCTGCGATCGCGAGCTGCACTTTGATCACGACAAGCTGAACGTCAACGGTGGATCGATTGCGCTCGGACATCCCATCGGCTGCACGGGCGCGCGAATTACGGTGACCTTGCTGCACGAAATGATTAAGCGCAAGTCCAAGCTCGGGATCGCGACTTTATGCGTCAGTGGTGGGATGGGAATCGCTATGGCGATTGAAAACGTGGCGTAGCGCGACCCGGCACCATGTTTGAGCTATGTGGCACAGCCGCCCTCGGCTGTGGCTCTTGCGGTTCATATCCAAGCTTCAAGACTCTCGGCCATGGTTCTTCCGGCCCTTCGGGCCTGGTCACGTACGCAACGCCAAAGTCGAGCTTGATCGCCAAAAATTGCGCTAGACCGAAAGCCACAGCCGAGGGCGGCTGTGCCACATAGTTTTTTCGGTTTAGGTGTGCTTACCTTAAGAAACGTAAACTCATCCCGAATCAGGTACTTACGGCCCGGCGAATTGATGCGACTTTTGCTTACAATCGCTCGTATTAACAGTCAAATGTTTAGAGCGGCAACTCGTCCGGTGGAGTGGACTCTACGAGAGAACGTTGAGATCGCCCGTGGTCTGCGTCGGCGAGACCCGGATCTGCTCGACCGCCTGATCGAGCGCTATCAACATCGGCTGCTGCGTTACCTCGTCTTTCTTACCGGCAATCGCGAACTCGCCGAAGACATCTTCCAGGAAACCTGGATCCGCGTGATGGAACGCGGCAAGCAGTACAACGGCCAATCAAAGTTCGATACTTGGCTCTTCGCCATCGCACGCCATCTCGTAATTGACTGGTCGCGCAAGAAGACCACGACTAGCCTAGAAGCCCTTCAGGAACAATTTGGCAACGAGCACGCATTCGATGTTCCTTTCGCGGGACCGTCTCCTTTTGACGCCGTTACCACGCGGGAGAATCGTGAGAGCGTGCAGGCCGCTTTGGGCCGGCTGGATTCGCTGCATCGCGAGGTGCTGGTGCTACGGTTCCACGAAGAGCTCTCGCTCGACGAGATTGCCACCGTGACCGGCGCGCCGCTTTCGACGGTGAAGTCGCGCCTCTATCGTGGACTTGCTGCATTAAAGCCGGCGTTCGCGGAGGAACAACTATGAGCCGCTACGATCACGCGCGGGCTTTGGAACTTTCGAGCAGAGCTTTTGCGGACTTTCTTAGCGAGCGTGAGCAGACTTGGTTGAGCGAACATCTCGAGAGTTGCTCCGAGTGCAAGGCACAGCATGAGCAGTTGCACGCCGCGATCAGTGCACTGAAGACCGTTTCCATCAGTGCCGGCAACGATTTGGTGCAGGGCACGCAGCGGCGCATTCGCGCGCTCTGTCTGCAGACTGCAGCACGACAACGCAGGATGCGTCCGATTTGGATCTCATCAGGCTTCGCATCTGTGTGGATGGCATGCAGTACGCCTTACCTTTGGCAGTCATTCGATGTCACCGGACATTGGCTGCACATTCCCGATTTGCTATGGCAGATGGCATTCCTGGTGGCATGGTTTACACCCGCGCTTACTGGCGCGGCAGTAGCCTTGTGGTTGCGTCCGCAACTCGCTCAAACTGCATCTAGGCAATTGGCGCGAGCTACTGCTTAGCTTACGAGTCGGCTCTAAGTAATTTATGGATTACGCCAACGTAGAAGAACAGAAACCGCAGATTGCCGATGAGATTCGTCTCATTCCGAAGTGGTCGGTGGCTCTTGCTGTTCTGATCTTTGCCGCCGTCCAGGCTACTGTTCACCTCTATCTGGCGAGGCACGATCACAATCTGCCGCCGCGCGGGTTTCTGATCTTTTGGAGCGTTGCTTGGGGTACGGTTCTCGGTGTTTACACGCTTATGGTCGGTTACGTCACACGCGATGCCAAGCGCCGTGGGATGAACCTCGCGCTTTGGACTCCGTTGGTGATCTTCATGCCCGGCGCCATTGGGCTAGTGCTCTACTTCCTGCTACGACAGCCGTTGCTCGCTATTTGTCCGCAGTGCTCGGCGAGCGTTGTGCCGGGAATGAACTTCTGCCCCGAGTGCCGCTTTCAACTTGCTCCCACCTGTCCACAATGCCAGCGCACAGTTCGCATCACTGATTCTTTCTGCGGCAATTGCGGCGAGAACCTCACGGCAGATCACGTTTATCATCACCGCGAGCGACGTTAGGTGTCGGACCTGCGGGCGCCCTCGGCCGGGTGTTCGTCGGGTACGAAAAGCAAATACCCACGCGGATGAACGCTGATTTTCAGGATTCACACGGACTTTCTTTTCGGGATGGGATGTCCCTGACCTGCATCTTTAAGTTCTTACCCAGGATATTTCTGTTCGTCTCAAACGACGCCGCCCAAATCATCTCTTGATTCCGACCAAAAAGTACGCCGCCCTCCCAATCCGCGTGAATCCCTAGAATCAGCGTTCATCCGCGTGAGCATTTGGTGTTGTTGTTGGGTTTGCGTCGAACACCCGCGCGAGGGCGCGCGTCAGTCCTGGTCCTAACGGTATACTTTTCAGTCACACTCAATGGCAATCTCGACCATCATCGTTGACGACGAGCAGCTCTCGCGCGAGGAACTGACCTATCTGCTGAAGAGTGTTGGCGATGTTGAGGTAGTAGCCCAGGGAAGCAATGGGGTCGAGGCAATTCAGCTTATCCGCGAACACAATCCTGAGCTGGTATTCCTCGATGTTCAGATGCCCGGTCTTGACGGCTTTGGGGTGATAAAGAGGCTGGTCGACAAGAAGCATCCTCTCCCCCAGATAGTCTTTGCCACCGCCTTTGATCAATACGCCGTCCGCGCCTTCGAAGTGAACGCGGTGGACTATCTGCTTAAGCCCTTCGATAAGAAGCGGGTTGTTCAGTCGGTCGAGAAAGCCAAGCAGAAACTCGCCGCAGCACCCACTTCGAGCGAACGCCTCGAATCCCTGATCAATCTGCTCGAACAGCAGCAGAAACCACAGCAGCAGAAGATACTCTTGCGTTCCGCAGGCCGGTTGATCCTGGTTGACCAGAAGGACGTCTGCTTCGCGACCATCGACGAGGGCGTCATTACCGTCGCTACTCCCAGCATGGAAGGACATTCCAACTGCCGGACGCTCGAAGAACTGCTCGAGAGCCTGGATCCCAACGTCTTCTGGCGGGCTCACCGCTCCCATGTGGTGAACATCAATCGCATCAAGGAAGTTCTGCCCTGGTTCAAGAGCTCCTACCAACTCCGTATGGATGATCGCAAGCATACGGAGCTTCCCGTGAGCCGGGCGCAGACGAAGCGGCTGAGGGAGTTGTTTGGTCTGTAGTTGGGCTTGGAAGTGGCCTGGATATTCGGGGAGCAAAAAGCATCTGCAAGCCTCAAGGATTCCCTGGTCAGCCCTGTTGCGTTTTGGGCCTCCTTTCCGCAAGTAGTCGATTAGTCTAGTGATGCTAACGGTTTAGCGGAAAAATCCCGAGAATCCCTGCTCGTTCCCTGCCGGCTCGCGGGAATCCGCTAATTTTGGGCAGAATTCGAATGATTTTCGACTCGAATTCGAAAACCACCCTGTATATGTCGCTGTTTTTGGTTTCTGCTGAATTTCTTGCGGGAGAGTTTCTAGCTTGTCTTTCCCGCCGCCCGCTTCTGCTGATCGGTGAAGGCTTTTTGGCTCTCGGTGATAAGGGCTCGGGCCACGGAGGCGTCCTGCCAACCTTTGGTTTCGACGCGCTTGCCTTCCAGGTCTTTGTAGATCGAGAAAAAGTGGGTAATCTCCCGGAGGATGTGGGGATAGATCTCTGAGTGGTTCCAAACGTCCTTGTAACGGGGATTGCTCTTGCCCACGGCCAGTAGCTTCTCGTCGTGGACACCTTGATCGAGCATGTCGAGAACGCCGATCGGGCGTACTTCCATCACGCAGCCGGTGAAGCTGGGACTATCGACGAGTACCAGCACATCTAGAGGATCGCCGTCATGGCTCAGCGTGCTCGGCAGGAAGCCATAGTCGCCGGGAAAGTGCACTGGGGAGTAGAGATTCCGGTCGAGGCGAAAGACGTGAAGCTTTTTGTCGTACTCGTACTTGTTGATGGACTGAAGAGGAATCTCCACCACCACGTTCACAACTTCCGGTGCCTTATCCCCCAGCGGCAGCGCGCCGTAATCGATCATGCTTCAAGTCTATCGTTCCTAGTCCCGTATAATCGAGGCAGATTCGATGAAAGCTCACGTTTACGTCACTCTTAAGACCACGGTTCTCGATCCCCAAGGAAAAACGATTCAGGGTGCCTTGAAGAAGATGAACTACAAGGGAGTGGAAGACGTTCGCCAGGGAAAGTATTTTCTTCTGACACTGGAACCGAACCTGGAAAGAGATAAAGTGAAGACGGAAGTTGAGCGTATTGCCCGTGAAGTGCTCACGAATCCGGTAATCGAAGAATTTGCGTACAGGCTCGAAGACTAGTAACCTTCTTCAATCCCCTCGTAATTGCCCCCCTCAAGGTAAGTTCAGGTACGCTCCTGGGCAGCAACTCGCATCCATGGGAATAGAATCTTTTAGACTGCAAACGGCTCTGAGCTGAGGAATATTCGCGTATGTGCGGCATCGTTGGGTATGTAGGTCAAAAGAGCGTAGTCCCAGTAATCATTGAGGGACTGCGCAAGCTTGAGTATCGCGGATACGATTCCGCAGGAATTGCGGTCGCCGGGAATGGAGATGGACTTCAGGTGCGCCGCGCAGAAGGCAAGTTGCGGAATCTGGAAGAGGTTATTCGCCTCAAACCTCTTGAAGGCTCTTATGGGATTGGCCACACGCGCTGGGCGACGCATGGACGTCCCACCGAAGAAAACGCTCATCCACATCGCGATTGCACCGGACGGGTGGTTGTAGTTCACAACGGTATCGTCGAGAACTATCTCTCGCTGAAGAAAAGGCTGATCGAAGAAGGTCATAAATTCACCACCGAAACTGACACTGAGGTCATCGCCCACCTCATTGAAAACGCGCTGAAGAGCAGCAACGGCACGCGTCCTGCGCTTGAAGACGCAGTGCGCAAGACAGTGAAGCAGCTCACCGGCGTTTTCGCGCTGGTGGTCATCAGTGCGGATGAGCCGAACAAGATCGTCGCGGCTCGCAATGGGCCGCCCGCCGTGATCGGTCTTGGAGAGAACGAGTACTTCGTCGCCTCCGACATTCCGGCCATTCTGCATCACACCCGCGATCTGTTCTTCCTCGCCGATGGCGATTTGGCAGTGATCACACCTTCTGGAGTGCACGTCACAGATTTCGACGGCCAACCTCTCCAGCGGAAGGCGCAGCGCGTCACGTGGGATCCTATCCAGGCGGAAAAAGGCGGCTTCAAGCACTTCATGCTCAAGGAGATTTATGAGCAGCCGCGCGCCGTTCGCGATACCACTTTGGGACGCATCTCGCAGGATTCCGGCAAGGTCTTCCTGGAGGAGATGGAAATCAGCGAGGACGAGTTCCGCAAAGCTAACAAGGTGAACATCGCCGCTTGCGGAACCAGTTGGCACGCTGGGCTGGCGGGTAAGTTCATGATCGAGCGCCTCGCGCGCGTACCGGTAGAGGTCGACTACGCCAGCGAATATCGATATCGCGATCCCATAACGGGACCCGATGCTCTCACGTTGCTCATAACGCAATCAGGCGAAACCGCCGATACAATCGCAGCGCAACGCGAAGCCAAAGCCAAGGGCTCTAAGACGCTCGCTATCTGCAATGTAGTCGGCGCGATGATTGCTCGCGAGGCGTCCGGCACCATCTACACGCACGCGGGTCCAGAAATCGGAGTGGCCTCCACCAAGGCATTTACGGCGCAGCTTACGGCGCTGTTCTTGTTCGCCATGTTCCTTGCGCAGAAACGCAATCAGTTGAACGAAGCCCAATCGATCAGGCTGGTGCAGGAACTCACCAAGCTGCCGGGCAAACTGGAATCGATTCTTAATCACGACGAGGCCTGCGACAGTCTTGCGCGCCAGTATCAAAAGGTCCAAGGCTTTCTATTTCTCGGACGCGGCATTCACTATCCCATCGCCCTCGAAGGCGCTCTCAAGCTCAAAGAGATCAGCTACATTCACGCCGAAGGTTATCCTGCGGGCGAGATGAAGCATGGTCCCAACGCATTGATCGACGAGAATCTTCCCGTGGTAGTTCTGGCAACGAAAGATCCGGACGATCCCGATTCGGTATTGCGTTATGAAAAGACCACATCGAACATCAAAGAAGTCACTGCGCGTTCAGGCAAGGTAATTGCCATCGCCACCGAAGGCGATGAAGAGATACACGAGTCCGCAGACCACGTCCTTTATGTTCCCAAGGCTCCCGAGCTGCTGCTTCCCATTCTGGAAGTCGTGCCACTCCAGTTGCTGGCGTATCACATCGCTGTCCGCCGGGGCTGCGACGTGGACCAGCCGAGGAACCTGGCCAAGTCAGTAACGGTAGAGTAGCGATTCGCTTTCGTTAACGTGGTTCCGGCCGTCCTCGGCCGGTGCGAGCAGACCTGCGGCCCAGTTCATTCCACTCACGCGTCTCTCTTTCGACTATCATTGCCACCGAAAATCTTCGTTCGGCTCGAGGATGCAGGCAGTCGGCTTTCTTGGCGTGCAATCTCACTGCTCTCGATTCTGTTTTAATAGAAGTCTCCTCAAGGGGCTAATGGATCCTTTCCCGAGATTCGAGTTCCACGTCTCACGCGCCGCCCGCGAGCGCTACGGTTTTGAGGAGGAGCTGTTCTCGTGGAACGGCAACGTGATGTTTGCCAACGTTGCTGCCAGCCGCCGCTTCGCCGAGAAGATGAACCGGCAGCGCGATGTGGAGCGCAATCCTGAGCGGACCGTTCATGCCGGCGCGCTGAACGCAATGGCCTTGATTGACGAGTTGCTGCATGCGCTGCTCGCGCAATACCGTCAGCGACGCGACGCCAGCGTAATGATCGATGCACTCGCGTGGTTCGAGGCGCAGGTCGGCCGCGATTCGGTTCACAGTACATTGCTCGCTTTTACCGAGCAATTTCCGCCTCGCGATGTGTATGCCGGAAAGCAGTCTGCGAGTGAGTGGCTAGACGGTTCGAGCGGAGATACCCCGCATCGCTCCGTGGCTTTGGAAGAAATGATGATGCTGTGGTTGGCGAACTCCAATCCAGCGTTTCTCCGCTTCAAGGAGCTATTCGACGATTCTGAACTCAAGAAGAGCACGGCTTATCCAAAGATCACGTCTAACCTCAAGGAGTATTTCAAGACCCGTCCGACCTTTGGTCCTGCGAATCAGAACCTCGTCGATTTGTTGCAGGCGCCGGCATTGGCATCGCCAGATTCCCTGGAGGGACAGCTGGCCTACATGCGTGAGGCCTGGCAGCAAGAGCTTGGCGACATGATCCGGCGCATTCTGGTGGCTCTGGATATTTTCAAAGAGGAAGAGCTCGCTATCTGGATGCGCTTCCACCCAGACGCAGGACACGCTGACCACTTTGGTTTCCCGCAGGACCGTGGCGACTCCAGCGCCGCTGCTATTCCCCATTACAACCTGAAAGAGCCTGAATACGAGCGTTTCAGTCCAGACGTGGACTGGATGCCGCGCACGGTGATGATCGCCAAGAGCACCTTCGTATGGCTTGATCAATTGTCACGGATCTACCAGCGCCATATCCACCGCCTCGACCAGGTTCCCAATGAGGAACTCGATACGCTAGCGCACCGAGGATTCAATGTGCTCTGGCTGATCGGTGTTTGGGAGCGAAGCAAAGCCTCACAGCGGGTCAAGCAGCTTACTGGGAACCCCGAGGCCGCAGCTTCCGCATATTCGCTGTTCGACTACACCATCGCCGAAGAACTCGGAGGCGAAGGTTCCTACCTCAATTTGAAGGATCGCGCTGCCTCTCGTGGTATTCGCATGGGAACAGACATGGTCCCGAATCACACCGGGATCGACTCGCGCTGGGTTACGGAGCATCCTGACTGGTTCATCTCGCTTCCGTATCCGCCTTTTCCCGCATATCGCTTCGATGGGCCAGATCTTTCTACTGACGGACGCGTCGAGATCAAGATTGAAGATCACTACTACAACAAAACCGATGCCGCGGTCGTCTTCCGCCGTCGCGATCGCTGGAGCGGGGAGTCTCGGTACATCTACCACGGGAACGATGGCACGAGCTATCCGTGGAACGACACCGCGCAGCTGAACTACCTGAACGCCGAAGTGCGGGAAGCGGTGATCCAGAAGATTCTGTATGTCGCTCGCCTATCCCCGGTGATTCGCTTCGATGCCGCCATGACATTGGCGAAGCAGCATTACCAGCGCCTGTGGTTTCCCGTGCCGGGCACTGGAGGCGCGATTCCTTCGCGCGCGGAGCACGGACTCACTAAGCCGGAGTTTGATACGGCGATGCCGAGCGAATTCTGGCGTGACGTAGTGGATCGATGCGCTGCTGAGGCTCCTGGCACCCTGCTGCTTGCCGAGGCCTTCTGGCTGCTCGAAGGATATTTCGTGCGCACGCTGGGCATGCATCGCGTCTACAACAGCGCCTTCATGAACATGCTGCGCGATGAAGAGAACGCAAATTATCGGAACGTGATCAAGAACACGCTCGAATTCGATCCGGAGATTCTCAAGCGCTACGTCAACTTCATGAACAATCCTGACGAGCGCACTGCGGTGGACCAATTTGGGAAGGGCGACAAATATTTCGGAGTCTGCACGCTTATGGCCACCTTGCCTGGGTTACCGATGTTTGGACACGGACAGGTGGAAGGCTTCACGGAGCGTTATGGAATGGAATATCGTCGCGCCTATCACGACGAATCCGCAGATCCGTGGCTGGTGTCGCGCCATGAACGTCAGATTGCTCCGCTGCTGCACCGGCGCCCGCTGTTTGCCGAAGTCCGCAATTTCCTGCTCTATGATTTCTACAACGAGTCAGGATCGGTAAACGAAAACGTCTTTGCCTACTCGAACAGCCTGGGCGGCGGCCAGCGAGCGCTGGTGGTTTACAACAATAAGTTCGCCGATGCTCACGGCTGGATCCGAATCTCCAGCTCTTTTGCTGAAAAATTTCCCGACGGAGGTCGCGCGCTTCGCCAACGCGACTTGGCGAACGCCCTGAATGTCACCGGCGACGCGGCGCAATTCGTAGCTACGCGCGATACCGTCACCGGCCTCGAACACATATTTAGCGGTAGTGAGCTGAGAGAAAAGGGCATGCGATTCGATCTCGGCGGATATCAGTGTCACGTCCTTCTCGACTGGAAGCATCTGCGCGACGACGTGAATCATCCCTGGCGAGAGTTGTACGAGCACTTGCGCGGCAAAGGCGTCGCCAGCCTGGCCGATGCAATGCGGGATTTGCAGTTGAAGCCGGTGCACGATGCACTGGGCGCTGTTCTCGATCCTCCACTCATCGCAAACCTTTTCGAAGTGACTACTCCGCAGAGCGAACAAGCCGGCAAGCAAACCGCACTGGCTCCGGAACCTGCTGCAGTTTCGACGAAGAAAGGGCCAGCAGGCACTCGGGGACAGAAAACTGGTGATGGACACGCGTTGCAACGCAGAAAAGAGGCGCTCGATCTATTAGCCCAGCGCGTGGAGTCGATGCTGAAAGCTGCTCAAGCGCTCGTTTCGGGTGAGTCTGCCGAGTCCATGGGAGTGCCCGGGCACGGCGAATGGCATGGGAGTTTGGAGGCCGCCGTAGCCTCTTTCACGCGCAAGGTGGAAGCAACTCGCCGCATCCCTTCGCTGGAAAAACATTTCCGTGTGGCGTGGTCAACCCATGCGTGCTCGGTTCTTCCCAACGATGCGGAAAAGGAGAACCTGGCGCGTTGGGCCACTGTGATTGCCTGGGCGGCGTTGCATGGTCTCGGCGAACTGCTGAGTGCGTCTGAGCCCGAACAAGCCGGCAAGAGGCTTTTCGACGCGCTCAGGTTGCGCGAACCGCTGGCCGACGCCTTCTCCCGATTTGGTCTTGAGGGTGAGGAAAAATGGCGCGCAAGCGCGCGCGTCCGCGCCGTGCTGGCAAATGAAGCGTGGCTGCCTGGAGCGCCGCGATCAGCCAAATCGCCGTATAGCTGGCTGCATGATCCCGATGTTTTGTGGCTGATCAACGTTCATGACTATCAGGGCGTTCGTTACTTTAACAAGGAAATGTACCAATGTTTGCTCTGGTGGATGGCGTTGCCTGCGCTCATACGGATCGCTGAATCGCCGACTCCGGATCCGCAGAAGTTGCACGAACTGGAACTGCAGATTGAGTCCCGAATCGATGCAGCCGAGGCGGCCGGATACCAGGTGATGGCATTGTTCGAATTGGGGGAGGGAGCCGGATCACAGGGACCGCCAGCGGTAGTCGACGATGACGAGCCGCCGGTCAATGAACCGGAAGAAGAGGAGATAACTCCCAAGGGACGACGCACTCCGAAATAACGGAGGGCATGCGTGTGTTCCTGCAGGCTTATCTCAAGAACCCACGACGCAAATGGTTCATCGTGATGAGCGTCCATCAGCAACCTCCCACTGCTATGTTTGAGGACAAGAGTTGATCGAGCGGCCTTTGCATACCGCGCGCCTGGTGCAGCAGGAGTGGCTCTCGCAGTCGAGCGAAACCAAGCATCTGGTTTTCGCGATCGAGGACATGGAGCGGTTCGACTTCGCCGCCGGCCAGTTCATCTCGCTGGTCGCGCCTCGCGATGGCAAGACGATTACCCGCGCATATTCTCTGGCCTCAGCGCCACGTAAGAATGAATTTGATCTCTGCCTGAATCGCGTGGAAGAAGGATTCTTCTCCAACTTCTTATGCGACATGAAGGAAGGAGAGACAGTAAAGTTCCACGGTCCGCACGGCACTTTCGTTTTGCGAAATCCGCTCCGTGACTCAATTCTTATTGCGACCGGCACTGGCATAGCCCCGATCCGTGGATTCGTGCAATGGCTATTCGCTGATGAGTCGCGGCACAAGGGCCGTGAGATTCATTTGGTTTACGGCACCCGTTATCCTGTCGATATCTATTACAAGGACTATTTCGACCTGGTGGCCCACGATTTTCCGAATTTCCACTACGTGATTACGTTGAGCCGAGCTCCCGACGACTGGAAGGGCGAACGCGGATATGTGCAGGACCAGGTGCGCAAGATCGTTATGGCTCGTCCCGAGTCGGAACGAACGAACATGGAGGCCTATGTCTGCGGCCTGAACGACATGATCTCGGCAACACGGAAGATGCTGAAAGAGGAACTAGGTTGGGACCGCAAGCAGATTGTTTATGAGAGGTACGACTAACGCCGACTTCGCCGAGGCAGCTTTGGCGCGTTATCGCTGTGGGTTCCTTTGTGGAACTGTCATCCCTCGCGCCGCAGCTACAGCGCTTTTGCATCCAGAATTAGTTCTTGCGGCGCGGGGGATCTGCTGTTTCGTTGGTGATGCAAACAGCAGATCCCCCAGGCCGCATCAGCTTTGATGGGTACGTTAGCAGGCACGCGGCGGCCTGAGGGATGAGTGTCTATATTTGTTGGGCAGCGGAGATTAGCCGTCGAAGCTTGGCGGAGAGGTCTACAGTCACTCCAATCGCTTTAGTGCCCGCCCCGCGCGGGAACCTCACGCGACGCCGGAGGGGTTTTCGACACGCGCGATCCCTGGCGCCCAAGCAAAACCATTACGATCCCAAACACCAGCAGCACTATTCCCCAAGTGAGGTTGATGTTAATGCCTACCGAGGTCGACGCCAGCGGCCGCACTGCTCCGTAAATTGTGAGCAGCGCTCCGACGAAGAGAAACATCGAGCCGATTGGAAGACGAATATCTAAGCCCATTCTGATTTCCTCTGCGCTTTCGCGGCCTATCGCTTATTGCTTTACCAAAACACCACATTCAGCAAAATCGTGAGACCGAGCACGATGATCGCGAGCACTCCCGGACGTGTGTACCAGGCTGCATCTGTCTCCTTCGGCTTCTCTGTGAGTGAGTAAACCAAGCCAACTAGTTCGGATTCGGCGCGTGGCTTGGTTATCAGACTCACAAGGATCGTGACTACAAAACATGTAGTCCAGGCAAAGATTGCTGTCCAGAAGTTCTGAGCCATCTCGCTGGGATAATTCCGCAATACCGTGATCCAGCCGCCCTTGATCCCGATCGGCTGTCCGACCGGTAGGGTCAGTCCGTGGTGCAGAGCAGCAGCAACGGTGCCTGAAAGCAGGCCCGCAAATGCGCCGTGGCCGGTAGTGCGCTTCCAGAACATGCCCAGAAGGAATGTGGCAAACAACGGCGCATTCACGAAGGCAAATACCAGTTGCAGCATGTCCATGATGTTGTTGAATTTCACGGCGACATATGCCGCGGCGATGGAAAGTACGATGCCAAAAACGGTGGCCATGCGACCCATCCACAACAAGTGCTCGTCGCTGGCTTTTCGATTCAAATACGCGTGATAGATGTCATAGGTCCACACTGTATTGAAGGCGGTTACGTTTCCAGCCATTCCCGACATGAAACTGGCGAGCAGCGCGGTAAGTCCGAGTCCGAGCACACCAGTAGGGAAGTAGTGCAGCAGCATCATCGGGATCGCGAGGTCATAGTCGTATTGTGGTTTGCCCGTGCTGTCGAGAATCGGACTTCCACTTGCGTCGACCTTCGCTGGGATCAAACCTTTTCTCAAGGTTACAGATCCTGAAGACGCCGGATTTTCCGTCGGTTGCAGCGCAACTGTCGCATTCTTATCGGCGAGGCTGACTCTCGCGGTAGCTGAAGGACTGGCGGCGATCGCAATCAATCCAGGCAGAATTACCAGAAAGGGAAAGAACATCTTTGGCAGAGCGGCGATCAACGGCGTGCGCCGCGCGGCGCTCATGGAATCCGCAGCCATTGCCCGCTGGACAACGAGAAAGTCAGTGCACCAGTAACCGAAAGACAGAACAAATCCGAGGCCGGCGACGAGTCCAAACCACTCCACTCCCATGGGATTCGTGCTCGGGCTACCCATGCCGCGCCATGAGTGGCTGAAGCTCTCCGGAAGCTTTGCCGCGAGGCCTTGCCATCCACCCACATTTCTCAATCCCAACCACACGAGTGGAAGAAAGCCCGCGACGATCAAAAAGAATTGGAGAACTTCGTTGTAGATTGCGCTCGTAAGTCCACCGAGAAGAATGTAGGCAAGAACGATGACCGCGGAAAGAAAGATCGAGAAGTCAAAGATCGCTTCGTAACCCAGATGCAAGCCGTGAAAGAGCGAGTCGAATATGTGCAGCGTTTGGATCAAGCGCGCCATCGCATACATCGAGATTCCCGACGAAAAAATCGTCATGATCGCAAATGAGATCGCGTTCAACCCTCGCGTCTTCTCGTCGAAGCGCAGACGCAGATACTCCGGCACGGAATGCGCGCGCGAGCCGTAGTAAAACGGCATCATGAAGATTCCCACGAAGACCATGGCTGGAATGGCTCCCACCCAATAAAAGTGGCTGGTTGCAATTCCATATTTCGCGCCCGATGCGCCCATGCCAATCACTTCTTGCGCGCCTAGGTTGGCAGAGATAAATGCCAGCCCGCAGATCCACGCGGGAATCGCGCGCCCAGCGAGGAAAAAGTCGGTGCTGGTGCGCATGTAACGTTTGAGTGCCACGCCGATGCCCAGCACAAAGGCGAAGTACACCAGCATGATGGTCCAGTCGATCGCGGTAAGGTTCACGAGACCTCGTAAGGCAAATCGAATTAGTTGACTAGAGTACACGCGACGATGCGCGGGCCGGAAGGTGCGAATGGCCGAAGGTATTTACCAGACAAGCTCCGATTAGGACTCTTTAGGAGCGAGTGCTGACGGTTCACAAGGGCGTCACTTGGCGGAGTCCTTGATCTCCCTATCTTGGATAACTAGGGGGCAAGTTACACAGAATTTCCGCAATTTAGCGGAGAATGTATGTCCATTCGGGATACTAGGAGACAGTGCGCATGCGCTTCTGGATTTCTCATGCGAGCGAAGTGGCGATTCGCGAGCAACTGACAACGCAGATTGTCCTCGCGATACTAAGCGAAGATCTAAAGGCGGGCACTCGCCTGCCCAGTACACGGGAACTGGCGCGCCGGTTTCGCATTCATGCGAATACCGTCAGCGCTGCTTACAGGGACCTCAAAAAGGCGGGATGGCTCGAGCTACGCCAGGGAAGTGGGGTTTACATTCGCGAGCATTCCGAGCAAAAGCCTTTGTTGCCCGAATTGGGCCTCGATCGGCTGATCGCGAGCGTATTCCGGTTGGCCCGGCAATCCGGCATTCCGCTTAGTGTGGTTCGCAGGCGCCTGCGCCACTGGCTCGACCTGCAGCCGCCCGATCACTTTCTTTTGATCGAACCCGATGCGGAACTGGCGAACATTGTGGTAGCCGAGATGCAGCAGGTGGTTACGTTTCCCGTAATGGCGTTGGGTTTGAGTGCATGCAATTCGCCGGAGCTGCTGCAGAGCGCGATTCCCGTCGCCATGCCCAGCAAGGTGGCTACTGTTCGCGGAAAGTTGCCGGAGGGAGTGGAGTGCATTGGGCTGCGGGTGCGGTCGGTAACGGACTCGCTGGTTCCATGGATGCCTGCGCGCAGGGACGCGCTGGTTGCCGTGGTCTCGGGCTGGCCTGACTTCCTGAAACGGGCGCGAACCATGTTGGTCGCCGCAGGCTTTGACTCCGATGGCCTTCTGGTCCGGGATGTGCGGGAAGGCGGATGGGAAAAGGGACTCGGTCAGGCCGCGGCGGTGATCTGCGATTCTTTAACTGTCACGCGAGTTCCGAAACAGTGTCGCGCTATCCTTTTTCCCCTGCTCGCGCAGGCGTCACTCGCGGAGCTGCGACGCTACCAGGACTTCATCACGCAACCGTTCACGTAGCTGATTGCGATATTCGGACAAGTGTCAGAAGTCTTCCGCTCAGCGCCGATACACAACTTTTCCATGGGGAATCGAAATATGGTGCATGATCTTACCTCCGACGATTCCCGAGATAATCCCCAGGTAGAGTGGATCGTACACCTGAGTTTCGGGATCCGGCTTGGGGCCGTTCGCCAATGCTGCTCCAATGCCAGCTCCTATTACGGTACCGATAACCGCTCCGAGAAAAGCGCTCTTAATCGGGTGCTCCAGGCGAATCTGGCGAATGCTTTGACGATTCAGGTCGAAGTTATGTACAACTGCGCCGCCGGAGGGGGACCTAGTCAGCCTGTGTTCCTCGCAAAACAGTTCAGTATCCGTCGCGTTGAAGAAAAAACACCTGACGGTGATGCCCTGAATCTTCACGGAGATGCAGGAGCCCGGTGGAATAGCCTGCACTGCCAGCCAGTCCCCAGTTAGAGCCTGGCTGCTCGAAAGGAAAAATCCTGCGCAAAGGAGGGAAGAAACGATTGTACGGTATCGCATGAGAAGCAACACTACAAAGCTGGTTTCGAATTCCTGAGAGCTTTGTGACACTTTCACGAGTGCCATACCAGGGAATTTCCATGTTGCTCGCGGATTGCGTGACCGGCTGTGACATTCAAGAAAGTGTCACAAAGCGCCATCGCTGCTTCCTCCGCAAACCCTATCCTCTGAATCGAAGCGAAAGATTGCGCAGGGAGAATCGACGATGATTCGTTTTCCGCTACTTCTTTTTCCAGTCATGGCAGTGCTCATCTGTCAGCAGGGAACTGCTGCTGGCCAGTTTCTCGTACGGCCTGCGCCCGTCGTGGAGCAGGCTGCGCAGCCAGCCGGTGTCGAGGAATCGACAACCTCTTCCATCACGATTCCGGCGGGTACAACCGTGCTGATGAGCCTGAGGAGCCCCTTGAATACTGTCTCGGCGCAGGCTGGTTCAGGGCTTTACCTGGAGACGATGGCCGATGTAATTGAGCAGAATCGCATCGCGATTCCCGCGAAGACTCTGGTGCAGGGTGTAGTGGAAAGGCAAGAGCGTCCGGGACGCGTGAAGGGCCGCAGCCAGCTTCAGTTTCACCTTACGACCCTGATTCTGCCGAGCAACTATACGGCGTCCATAGCAGGCAGTTTGCAGAGCCTGCCGGGATCTGGACTCTATGAGAACAAGCGCGAAGGCGCCATTCAGCCTGTCGATCAAATCGATAAAGACGCGGCTAGCATCGTCAAGTCAGTAGCAGCAGGGGCGGCAATCGGCTCGATTAGTCGCGGAGCCTTCGGCGCTGGAATGGGATCTCTAATCGGCGTGGGATTCGGCGTCGGGAAAGTCTTGTTCAATCGCGGCGACGACATCGGCCTGCCTGTAGGAACGCCCGTAGAGATGGTCCTCGATCGTCCGCTCACCATACCGATTCGCGAACTTACAGCATACACGTACAAGCTGGATCTTCCCGCGAACAGACAACCTTCTCTTGCCGTTCGCCCAGATCGGGAAACGTCGTCCCGGCGTCCCACCTCACCGAGCGTGGCAGTAGCCCCTGAAGGAACTCGAGAAGTGAAGTTCTACTGGTGAGGCAAGAAGCGGACAGCCTGAGAAGGCTGTCATAGAGAATGATTTCCGAACCGTGAGTGCATGTGAATAGCGGCGAATGCAGTCTGGTATCTTTCAGAACACGATGACGGGATCCGACAAGTTGATCGCCACGATACTAAGCGGCAGGTCAGACGCGAACATCTCCTTCTCTGAGTTGCTCAGACTCTTGAAGTATCTAGGTTTCGAGGAGAGAGTTCGCGGTAGTCACCATATTCTTTTCAAGACGGGCATTCAGGAAATCATCAATCTGCAGGCAGTCGGCTCGAAAGCAAAACCGTATCAAGTCAAGCAAGTTCGGGCTATCATTCTGAAATACAAACTGGGCGGAGAAAATGAATAAGTACGAAATCATTATCTATTGGAGCGAGGACGATCAGGCTTTTATCGCCGAGGTGCCTGAGCTGCCCGGCTGTGCTGCGGACGGTAAGACGCAGCAAGAGGCCCTCGCCAATGCCGAGACTGTAATTCAGGAATGGATAACCACGGCGCGCGACCTTGGCAGATCAATCCCTGTCCCCAAAGGACGCCTGATTTTTGCGTAGCTTAATCGCGACGAGATCCTCGCGCAGTTACGCCTTAAACCTGCCGCCCGGTCTTGCGGTCATCTGCAATCACGCCGTCGCGGATGTAAATCACGCGATGCGCGTACTCGGAAACGTCGTGTTCGTGGGTAACCAGTACGATGGTGTTTCCTTGCGCATGCAGGTGATCCATTAGCGCCATGATCTCGTTGCCGGTTTGGGAATCGAGGTTTCCGGTCGGCTCGTCGGCAAGCAGGATGGAAGGATTGTTTACCAAGGCGCGCGCGATTGCGACTCTCTGGCGCTGACCGCCGGAGAGCTCGTTCGGCTTGTGCATCATGCGTGGCTCAAGATCCACTTTGCGCAGGGCTTCTTTGGCGCGTCTGATTCGCTCTTCCGAGGGTGTTCCGTTGTAGATCAGAGGTAGCTCGACGTTGTGCAGAGCTGTAGCACGAGCCAGCAGGTTGAAGGTCTGGAAGACGAATCCAATTTCTTTGTTGCGGATGCGGGCAAGTTCGTCGTCGTCCAGCTCGCTTACCAGATGTCCATTAAGCCAGTAACTGCCTTTGCTGGGTGAATCCAGACATCCAATCAGATTCATCAACGTCGATTTGCCGGAGCCGGAGGGGCCCATGATGGCAACGTATTCATTCCGCTTAATGTCGATACTGACGCCGCGCAACGCATGCACCTGCTGCTCTGAACCCATGTCGTAAGTCTTCCAGAGATCCTCGACCTTGATGATGGTGGAGGTCGCTGGCCGGGTGCTAATTGCGTCCATCGTCGTTAGTTCTGCCATTTGCGTTGCCATTCCGGTCTCCTAACACCAATACGGGGAGACGCTAAATTCGGTTCCCCAATATTGGACGAAAACACCCTATTCACGCTATAGACGTTCCAAAATAGCCACGGTTACTAGGAGTTGTCGTCCTTTTTCGCGATGCTGTTATCTACTTTTACCTTGGCGCCGACCTTCAGAGTGCGCAGGACTTTATAGCTTCCCGTAACAATCTCCTGACCCTCGTTCAGCCCGCCGGTGATTTCCATATCGGTCGAGCCTTGAATTCCGGTCTCAACCGGCTTGAAATCGACCTTTTTGGTGGTCTTATCGACTACGAAAATACCTTGAACTTCCTTCTTGCTTTTAGGATCGCTTGTGCCAGTTTGAGACGCTTTAGCGTTTGCGCCAGAGCCTTTTTTCCCCGCAGCGGCCGTACGTTGTGCATCCAGGTCGCCTTGAGTTCGTACTGTCAAGGCCTGAATTGGAATTGCGATCACGTTACTCTTGCTGGCCGTGGTGATCTTCGCCGTGGTCGAAAATCCAGGTCGCAGGTTTTCCGGAGGGCTATCGAGCGTGACCACTACTTTGAAGTCCTTCGCTTCCTGAGTTCCCGCTGTAGTCTGCGAAGTAGCGACTCCGGAGGAGCGCACCAGGGCCTGATCGCCGATTTCGGTTACGCGGCCTTTGAACACCTTATCGGGAAGCGCGTCAATAGTTACATCCACGCTTTCGCCGAGTTTCACATTCACGATATCGGTTTCGTCAACGCGAACCTCCGCTGTTACTACCGACATGTCGGCCAGCGTCATGAGAGTGCTGCCTGGCGAATTCTGGATTCCGACAACCACGGTTTCGCCTTCGCGCACCGGAAGGTTCGTAACGATGCCGTCGAAGGGCGCGACGTATTCGGTCTTGCCTAAGACGTCGGTCAGTTTGCGCAGAGTTGCATTCGCCTGGCTCACGCGCCCAACGCTGGAGGCTCTTTGCGCGTTCATCTGCGAAACCTTGGCTTGCGCTGCAGTCAGTGTCGCCGCGGCAACGTCGTAAGCAGCCTTTCTGGCGTCGAAGTCCGACTTCGAGATGAGCTGGCTTTGATAAAGGTCTTTCGCGCGGTTGTAGTCGAGAGTCTTCTGTTCCAGGTCTGCCTTGTCGCGGGCAAGTTCGGCGATTGAAGTGTCGATGGCGGCATTAGCCGAGTCGAGGTCTTTCTGAGCGGTTTCGATGCCCGCTTGTTGCGCATTCACATCCGCCGAGCTCTGGACATTCTCGAGTTGCGCGAGCTTTTGACCTCGCCTTACGGTCTCGCCTTCCTTTACGTACAGCTTCACGATCTTGCCGAAACCCTGGGCTCCTATGTTGACGTAGGTCTTGGCCTTGATCTCCCCAGAACCTGTCACCACGCTCGAGATGTCCTCGCGGACGACTTTTGCGGTCGTCACGGTGGTGACATTGCTTTGGCTACTCCGGACGCTGACTGCAATCAGCGCCACCAAGACGACAGCCACTGCAATCGCGATGATGATCTTCTTGGTTTTGCTGCTCTTCTTGCGCTCCGGGTCGCCGTAAGTGCTGGTGACAACAGAAGGTCTGGGGCCGCCACCAACCGGCAGATCAAGTGTTTGCGTGTCTGGCATGCACCCTCCAGGCAGTGATACGCCAACTTCGGACAAAAAGTTTCTCTAGGCAGTCGAGGATAGACAGTCCTACGGCTGGGGACAGGCGAGGAATAACTCAACTAGCCGGGAATGAGAATTATAGCGTGAGTTTCGCTCCATCGGAGGTGTAAACTTTTGCTCAGAGACTCTGGCCTATTCGACCTCGGAAAATTGTGACGGTTTGCTTGCTCCTGCGCGGGGAAGTGCCTAGAATAGTGAGGCCCAACGTGTGTCTCTCGGGAGTGGGTTGCAGTATGGATTCGCCATTTATCCGCAAATCTTCGGGCCTTATTCTTTTTTTTCTACTGTTAGTTTTGTCGGGTTCGCTGGTAGCACAAACCGCTTCTGCGGATGTCTCCAGCACTACCCCGACAGATCAGTCGGCAGCAACGACTAAAGCAACTGAGAAAGATCAGAGTTCTCCGGACGTTGACAAGCGCAACCGGCAGTTGACCGACAAGCAAAAGAAAGAGCAGCAAAAGCGCTTCAACCAGGAAGTCCAGAAGGTTTATAAGAAGTGGCTCGACGAAGACGTGCGCTACATCATCAGTGACGAAGAGAAGTCTGCCTTCAAGCAACTGTCGAATGATGAAGAACGCGACAACTTCATTGAAGCGTTCTGGGCACGTCGCGATCCAACTCCTGACACGGTCGAGAATGAATTCAAAGAAGAGCACTACCAGCGCATCGCCTACGCCAACGAGCATTTTCCTGCCGGTATTCCCGGCTGGAAGACCGACCGCGGGCGCATGTACATCATGTATGGCAAGCCCGACGAGATCGAGTCGCATCCCAGCGGCGGCACTTACAACCGTCCCCAGGAAGAGGGCGGGGGCGAGACTTCGACATATCCATTTGAAACCTGGCGTTATCGCTATCTAGAGGGGATCGGGCAGGAAATCATTATCGAGTTCGTAGATACCTGCATGTGCGGCGACTATCACATGACAATCGACCGCTCCGAAAAGGACGCGCTGAAGAACGTTCCCGGCGCGGGTCTGACGCAATACGAGCAGATGGGACTTGCGAACAAAGCCGACCGATTTACCAACAGCGGCCTTGAGCAACTGGGAGCCGGCCCGTTCAATCAGGATCTCCAAAGCAAGCAGTTCGACCGCCTGGAGACGTTCGCCAAGTTGAATCGTCCCCCGGCGATTAAGTTTAAGGATCTGGACGAAGTTGTTACCAGTAAGGTCCGCTACAACCTTCTTCCCTTCGACGTTCGTGCTGATTTCGTGCGTGTAACCAGCGATACCGTTTTGGTACCAGTTACTCTTCAAATCCGGAAGAAGAATGTTACCTACGTCAACAAGGATGGCGTGGAGCGCGGAACGCTGAATATCTACGGTCGCGTCACCACTCTCACTGGGCGCATCGCTCAGACATTCGAAGATACGGTGCAGGACGATCAGCCAGTGGAGCTGCTGCCAAAGATTCTCGAGAACTCTTCTATCTACTGGAAGGCTCTGCCGCTGCGTCCGGGCCGCTATCGTTTCGACATCGTTGTAAAGGACGTAAATGGCGACCGCATGGGAACGTGGTCGCGCGGAATCACGGTTCCCGACATGAGCGACGACAAGGGATTAACCAACTCGACGCTTATCCTTGCTGACGTGATGGAGAAAGTTCCGTCCAAGTCCGTAGGAGCCGGGAACTTCGTAATCGGCACTACCAAGGTTCGGCCTCGGCTCGACGGCGCCGATGGCACTCCAGCTAAATTCAATCGCAACCAGAAGCTTAACTTCTGGATGCAGGTCTACAACCTTGGGGTCAGCGATCAGAGTAAGAAGTCTTCAGCGCAAATTGAATACGACATCGTGAACTCAGCCACGAAAAAGGCTGTTGTGCACACAGTGGAAACGACCGATCAACTCGGCAATTCCGGCGAACAGATTACGCTTGAGAAGAGCATGTCACTGGCGAGTCTCGAACCCGGCATGTACGAGTTGACGATCAAGGTGAACGACAATATCTCCAAGCAGTCGATCGCTCCAACGGCGAAGTTCCTGGTGCAGTAAGTAGGAACTGGAGTCCAGTCGTACTGGGACTGAGCGATTCGGCATGAACCGTCGGGCTTCGCAAGAGGAGCCGATACGAGTTCGATATCCAGGGGTGGATAAATGGCAAACCGGCTCAAGTGGTTGGTTGTGCTGTTAGGCGCAGCGCTCCCAGTATGCGCTGCGACCTCGGGCTCTATTGCAGGCATGGTGAAGAGCGCCGACGGGACTCCGCAAATGGGGGCCTTGGTCGAGGTCTTCGCTGCCGGGACGTTGCAACCTTTTGTCGCCTTCACGAGCCAGGCAGGTTCGTTCCAAATCCCGAGCCTTACCCCGGGAAGTTACCGCCTTAAAGTTACAGCAGCCTCGTTTCTACCCTCACTCGTTGAAAATGTCGTGATTCGTTCGGGAGGAAGAGCCGTCATTAACGTGACGCTCAATACCTTGGCAGAGGCAATTCGCTTCCTGCCTCCTCGCCAGGCTTCTGAACAGGATCAGGATGACTGGAAGTGGATTCTCCGGTCGGCGGCCAATCGGCCCATTCTTCGCTTCGATAATGATCAGGGACTTATCATCTCTACCTCCGCGGTCGGTGAAAATCGCGACAGCCATAGCGTGAAAGGCAAAGTCGCATTCGTGGCGGGAGCCCAGGCTGACGGATTCGGCAGCGCTCCAGATTACGGAACGAGTTTTGATGTGCGGCAAGCGTTGTTCTCGGCAGACACTTTGTCCTTCGACGGCCGGGTAGGCAACGGAAATGGTCAGCCGGCTGGGGTGATCCGCACTGCCTACAAACACCAGTTTGCAAACGGCGAGACTCCGACCGTTGCAGTAACGCTGCGACGCACAGCCCCGCAGGGTAGTGCAGCTACCAACGCGCTCAGTTCTATCGCTTTCACTTTCTCGAATACGACGAACGTTGGCGGTCTGATTGATCTGAGCTATGGCAGTGAAGTGCAGGGTGTTCAGTTCATCCGCCACATCAGTGGAGTGCGCCCATTTGCTACCGCCGGAGTTCATCTGGGCAAGGACATGGTCGTGGAATACCGCTATGCCACTGCGGAGCCGACGAGCGCTTTCGACCGCGCACTCGATAACGGCGGCGATGACGAATCTGTACCCATGCCCCGGATGTCGGTCGTGAACTATGCGCCTGCTCTCGAACGTGCTCGTCACCAGGAGATAGCAATCTCACGCAAGCGTGGCAACACAAAGTTCCAGGCTGCCGTCTTCTTTGACCGCATCTCCAACCTCGCTCTAACTGGCTCTGGCGATGTTTCCTCAATCGCCTCCGACGTAATCCCTGACGTCTCTTCCGATACTTTCACTTTTAACGGCGGGAACCTTGAGACTCGCGGAGTGCGCCTCGTAGCCGAACATACTTTCTCGCGCGAACTGACCGCCCTGCTTGACTACGCGTATGGAGGCGCCGTCTCCGCTCCAGACTGGAATTCGACCGGATCCTGGACCGATCTCCGTGAAGCGCTTCGGGTTGAAGATGCGCACTCCGTTACCGCGAAGTTGAATGGCCTGATTCCGGAATCCGGCACGCGCTGGGCAGCGTCCTATAAATTCACAAGTTCCAACGCAGTGACTCCGGTCGATGTCTTTAACGCTTCTCCGGGACACGCCGATCCGTTCTTCAGTGTAGTGATTCGCCAGCCGATACCCGGGGGATCCTTCATCCCTGGGCATATCGAAGCGGTGCTTAACGTTCGTAACCTGCTGGCTCAGGGCTATCGACCCTTCCTGAGTCCCGATGGACGAACTCTTTACCTGGTGCAAGCTGCGCGGGCGGTGCGGGGTGGTCTGGCGTTCACGTTCTAGCCGATCCCGCACTTTGGTATGGGAGGTTATCGGAGGAATTCCCTGCTATTTCTTTGCTAATTCCCTGGTCAGCTGAGAATCCCCTGTGTTTATGCGGCTTGCGCAATCAAAAGTTTTTTCTACGGGAAAAATTCCCTACTTTTTTCCCTGAGCAGGTAAATTCAGCTTGTCAGCATTCAGGGGACTCGGCAGTCCGAAATTGCATCCTGTCCGTCACTCGTTTATCTTCTAGCTCCGCATGCCAGTGATCAGCAAAGCTGCCAAGGATGAATTCCACTCGCCACCTGAACGGTTGCTGGCTTCTATAGCGAATTTGCGGCAGCAGCCTACCTCCAAGGGCGCGCACTTTTATCGGACCAGCTTGCGGCGCTTTCAGGCTTGGAATGACGTCTCTCACCCTCACATCGACCCGGAGCAGCAACAAGCCCTCAAGTTTCTCGACAGATTGCGGAAAGCTACCGGTAAGTTGCGTGACACTGAAATCCACCTCGAACTGCTGGAGAATCTCGCCGGAGTAAGGTCCGCCGAGAAGACAAAGCTTAAGAAGGAGCGGAAGACACGTCGAAAGTCTTACCGTAAGAAGTTGAAATCGCTGCTCCGCGATTCGATTCTGAGCAGCATCTCGCGCGCTTTGCGGGTGCTCAACGCACCGCAAGCTCAAGCGAAAGAGCCCAGGCCTATGATCGACGACAGCACAAAGCTTGCCTTACAGGAGTACCGCGCATTCGTGCAGCAGCGTGGGCCTCTCTCTCCAGAGAACCTGCACGAATATCGGCTTGAGTGTAAGCGCTTTCGGTATACCGCCGAGCTTGCAGGAGAGACTCCTGAAGGAGAGATCCTCATTGCAGCCTGGAAAGGGGTTCAGGACGTTATTGGAGAATGGCACGATTACCTCACGCTGTCGGAGGTAGCACAAGAAGTTCTTGGGGACTCTCCTCTGCACACCAAGCTCTTGGAGCGAACACAGAAGAAGTATCAAGAGTCGTTGCGAGCTGTTGCCAACTGTGAGCAGAAGCTTCTCATCGCGAGAGGTCCCGTTCCGAAAAAGGAACCTAGGCGTGCACGTTCGGGCCGCAGCTCTTCCCAGGCAGCCTGAGCATTTCTGACAGATCCTAATCCCCATGCCCGTCTTTGCGGCAGTAGATATCGGCGCAAATTCCGTTCGACTCAAAATCGCTGAACTCACGCGGCGAAGGTTCCGCGTGATTCACGAGGACCGAGAAGTAACCCGCCTTGGCGAATCCGTATTTCGCAATAACGTGCTCGCCCCCGACGCTATGGCGCACACCGTGAAAGTCCTCACACGCTTTTATCGGACTGCGCAGAAATTTCGCGTCGAGCAGGTGCGGGTGGTGAGCACGAGCCCGTTGCGCGACGCCAAAAACTCCAGGGCGCTGATCGAATGGGTCAAGTCCGCTGTTGGCTGGAAGATCGAAATCATCTCCGGCTTGGAGGAGGGCCGGCTTATCCATCTCGGCGTGCTCTCCAACGCCCGCATCGAGAATAAAGATGTACTTATGTTCGATCTCGGCGGCGGCAGTTGCGAGATTACCATTTCCGAACGCGGGCACATTCGCGAGATGTTCAGTCTGCCTCTGGGCGCTGTGCGACTAACGCAGGAGTTTCTGTTGCACGATCCTGCAAAGACGAAAGAAATCGCGCGATTACGTGAATACATAGCAGAGCAGGTGAATCGCATTGCTCCAGCGATTCGTCGTTACCGAGTCGATCTCGCCATCGCTACCTCGGGCACAGCTGCGGCGCTGGCCGGCGCTGCTCGTGCTTGGCGGGGCAGATCCAAATACTCGCACACTGTGTCGCGTAGGGTCGCAACCACTCTCGCCCATGAGCTCGCCGAAAAATCAGTTCAGGAGCGCTCGCAATTCCCTGGAATCGGGCCTCGGAGGTCCGAGATCATTGTCGCAGGAGCTTTCGTCTTCGCGGAGATGATGGTTCACTATGGCCTACCCTCCTTCCAATATTCGCCTCTTGGACTACGGGACGGATTGCTCGCGCAGATGGCGGCAGATGCCGACATCGGAACCCGACAACATCGTCAATTAGAAGCTGAGAGAGAGGATGCGCTGCATTCCCTTGGCAAGAGGTACAGCGTCGATGTACGCCATGCGACGCAAGTTCGCGATCTCTCACAGCAACTATTTAAGTCACTGAAGGGGATTCATGGGTTACCCACCGAATATGCCGGGTGGATCGCTGCGGCGGCGATGCTGCACGAATTAGGTTCCTATGTGAATCGTAACGGGAGACACCGGCACACGTACTATCTCATCGCCAATTCAGAACTGTTTGGCTTTTCACCTGAGCAACGGCACATTGTGGCGTCGATTGCTCGCTATATGGGAAAGTCGCGGCCTAGCGAGCGGGATCGCGAGCTTCGAAACTTGCGTCCGTCAACCCGTGAATTTCTCGATCGTTCTGTCATTCTGTTGAGGCTCGCTCGCGCACTGAACCAGGGCCGCCGCGGCATCGTACAGAAGCTGCGGGTGCGCGAGGTGGGAGCGCAGGTGACGCTTGAGCTGCGCGGCAAGCCTGGAATGGATCTTGAAATATGGACCGCCGAGAAAGAACGGGGCTACTTTCGCGATGTCTTTGGGCGGGACCTCGTGGTTAAGGCGGTTTGAGGCGGCTTCTTTTTCTTCTTCTTACCTTTGCTGTACTCGGCGAATGCTGCTGCGCCTGCGCCATTTTGGGAAAGAACCCCTGCATTTGAACCTTCTGCGACGCTGGCGTCGGCGCACGCCGTGGCAAGCCTTTGTGTGAGCAGCCAATGTAGAACGGACTTCTTCTGCTCGGACTCTACCTTCGCCACAGCTGCCTTCTTGAGCTCGAGGTACGCACGATCGCCATTTGCAACTATCATTCTTCCGAGAAATTCGCTGAAGTTTGGATTGTGGCCTACGAGCACAACTGATTCGTACTTGGAATACTTGCGCAGCAGGTCGCGAAAATGCTCGTATTTCGCTTCCGGCCTAAGTGCATTCTCCAGATTCAGTTTTCCTTCGTGACCGATCTCATTTGCGATCAACGACGCTGTCTGAGTAGCGCGTTTTAGTGGGCTCGATATCACAGCGTCCACGGAAACTTCCATGGCGGATAGAATGCGGCCCATCTGCGTGCATTGATGCACGCCTTCGGCATCCAGCGGGCGTTTTTCATCTTTTCTGGGACTAAGTTTCTTCTGGCCAGCACTGGCGTGACGAACGAAATAAAGGATCATAACTGCTCAACTCTTGGGCGATAACGGGAGCGCTGAGGGCGGCTTAACGGGGGAATTGCTGCCAACGACTTGTTACCTTCTGCCAATCCTATCAGGAATTCCTGAGCATTGAAGGCGGGCGCTGTGCGACGGCGTCCATTTACCCGCGAGGCAATGCGGACGTAATCGCCGCTCGGTTCCAGAATCCTCGTCTTCGCGGTGTCGGCAAGATAGGACTCCAAAATCTCCTGCCGAACTCGTTGTTCGAGCAGGGGATCCAGCACCGGAAAAACGACCTCCACTCGCTCATAAAGATTGCGCGGCATCCAGTCTGCGCTGCCAAGATAAAGTTGTTCGTCTCCGCCATTCGCAAAGGAATAAATGCGGCTGTGCTCAAGTAGCCGTCCGACGATGCTGCGTACTCTGATTCGGTCGCTGATGCCGCGAATCCCAGGACGCAGCGCACACATGCCGCGAACGATCAGATCGATTTCCACTCCTGCCTGCGACGCGCGATACAGCGCCTGAATCACAGACTTGTCCAGCAGCGCATTCATTTTCGCGATAATTCGCGCTGGACGTTTTGCCCTGGCGTGATCGGCTTCGCGCTCAATCAATGCAATTGTGCGTTCCGCACAATCTACGGGCGAAACGAGCAGCGGATCGTAATGAGGATGGTCAGCGTATGCAGTGAGGAAATTGAATACTTCCTGTACTGCTTCCGTGACCTCCTCGTTGGCCGTGAAAAGACTCAGATCCGTATAGAAGCGGGACGTAACTGCGTTGTAATTGCCGGTGCCCAGATGTGCGTACCTGCGGGTGACGCCATCGGGATCGCGCCGGACGAGCAGAGTGAGCTTGCAATGTGTCTTGAGTCCAACCAACCCATGGAAGACCTGCACTCCCGCGTCCTCAAGACTGCGTGCCCAACGAATGTTCGAGGCTTCGTCGAAGCGCGCCTTAAGCTCGACTACGACGGTGACCTCCTTGCTAGCTGCCGCCTCGCTCAAAGCCTGCACAATCGGAGATTCTTCACCCGTGCGATACAAAGTCTGGCGCATCGAAATGACATTGGGATCCTCGGCGCCGGTTTCGATAAACCCGACTACGGCGTTGAATGAATCGAACGGATGATGCAGCAGGATGTCGTGCTTCCTGATCTCCTCGAAGATATCGCGCGACTTGCCCGTAAGATGCAGCTCCCGCGGGACGAACGGCTTAAACTTGAGATCGGCGCGCTGAGTCTGCTCGTAAATGCTGGAGACGCGGGACAAGTTTACCGGCCCGTTAGTTCGGAATACCTGCCACTCATCGAGTCCGAAGTTCCCCCGCAGACGCTCCACGATTTCCGGCGCGGCAGAAGCTTCAATCTCGAGTCTTACGGCATCGCCTTTCCGCCGATTGTGGAGCTCGGTACGCACCGATTCCAGCAGATTGCGCGATTCTTCTTCCTGTAGATACAGATTGCTGTTGCGTGTCACGCGAAACGCCGCCGCGGATACGATTTCGTATCCGCGATACATCTTCGCGGCATGCGATGCGACGAGATCGGCGAGGAATACGTAGTCGTGAGTCCCTTCGCTGGAAGGAACCCGCAAAATGCGCGGAAGTGACCGCGGTACCGTGATCACTCCCATGTAAACAGCCGAGGACCGCCGACGACGGCGCAAAAGGAACGCCAGACACAAAGCCTTATTGACTACACGTGGGAATGGATGTGCAGGATCAATGGTGATGGGAGTGAGCAACGGATCCACTTCGCGTTCACAGTAGTCGTTCAGAAAATCCGCAGCATTCGTGTCCAACTCACTGAGTTCGAGAATGCGAATGCCATTTTCTGCAAGCGCCGGACGCAGACGATCGTTCCACGACGAATACTGCGCGTCCACAAATTCAATCGTCTGCTTGATCACCAGGTCCAGTGCCTGCTCGGGCGGCAAACCGTCAGGACCGGGTGTCGTGTAACCATCCTCAATGCGCTGCAGAAGTCCAGCCAGGCGCACTTCAAAGAACTCGTCCAGATTTGATGCCGTGATGCTGAGGAACTTCACCCGCTCGAGAAGTGGATTATTTTCGTCATCAGCCTCTTCCAATACGCGCTGATTGAACTTGAGCCATGAGACTTCACGGTTCAGGAAATACTCAGGTTTATCGGTCGAAAGAGGCGGCATTTTCAGCCTGGAAGGGCGATGGAACTAGGCTTTTTCCAGTGGATTCCGTTCACGAAAAGTGTACCGCAGCGTGCGCCAAATGGAAATTTGCCCATGGGTTGGGCCTCTCGGCCACAAAGGATCGGCTCTGGAAAGCGTTGGAGCGCTCGAGACTTGCTGATACTGACACTGTAATTTAAGATTCTGAGAGGTCAGCGTTTCATGCGCTGCCCGTCTGGTGTGCGACTCTCCCTGGAAACTGCGTTTTCCTCTCCGAGTCACTGAAATCGGCGCACATTCCAGTCCATTGCAGATCCTCATCGTAAAAGATGGGCGCGTAGCTCAATTGGCAGAGCAACTGACTCTTAATCAGTAGGTTGAAGGTTCGATTCCTTCCGCGCTCACCATCTTTTCAGCAACTTTCAGATGTGAAATTTAGAACTACTGATGCTTTGTCAGTAGCTTAGCGGTTCAGAGTTTTTATCGTCAGATAGCAATTTCAATCGGTTACAAAATTTGAGCATTCTGGCTGTGCCCTAAAACGTGTGACAAAATTTTCTGAACGCGATTCGGATTCGTAGCGCAAGGGGCGCTAATAAATGGACAAAACGATGAATGCGTGAATCCCTAAGGCCGCGCTAGGAAATGAGGCCCTCTGATGCTCCTGACATCGCAAGGCATAGCGTACGACACAAATACGTAACGAACACCAGGACTACTGACTGGCGGGCGGCTGTGGTGGTTTGACTGTCCCTGGGCCATTTAGTCTTACACTCTCAGCCCTAGGAAGAAGTAGCGGCCGCAATGATCCCCTGCTCGGTCGCCCAACCAAAGAGATTCCGTTTTTGAATTGCGGCGGCCATCAAGTCGGCGAACACGTCTGGTGTGCCAGCAAAACATGGAATGCCCAAGCCAGCGACTGAAGCGCATCAAAGTGAGGCCTCAGCCATTGCGACTTTTCGGCAAGCAACTCGCCCTAGGTGCAGCTGGCTCACTTCTGGCTTGAGGCAGGCATGTTCAAGTAGCTCTTCTTGTAAGCGTTGACAGCGGCACAGGTTAGCAGCTAATGCCGATTCGGGAATTACAGCGGCTCGTACCTGTTTCCCAATTGTGGATGTCTTTGCCTCAAACGGTTCCGCAATGCGACAAGAACAAGCGATCCAGCCCCGCTTTTCCACAGCACGAATCAAACTACCTGGGTGGTCGCACCGCCCGCCGATTCGCGGGCACACCTCTCCGGTGCCTCGTCACGGGCTTCTTAGTGTCGGCAGCCTCAAACAATTGCCGAAACCCGTGTGCCAACAGTTCGACGGCCTTCCCCAAGGCGCCGAGTTGCGCAACCCGGACTATCGCGACGGATCGGTGCAGGTCAAACGATGGGGGACGCAATACCTTCACGGGATCGGAAGAATGATTCCTGGCAATAAAGCGAGCGGGTAGCAGCCCGACACCATAACCGGCCTGAACGAACGCCAGCTGCATGTGCATGTTGTGGATTTCAGCCGCAATCATGGGGGTGAAGCCGGCACGCTCCATCCGATCGATGAGGCTCGCCCGAAGAACGCACCCGGGCGGATTGAGCACCCAGGGTGCTCGGCCCAAACTTTTCCAATCACCGTCAAGGTTGCCTGCGGCGCCTTGAACGATCTCCATTCGGTCGCGAGCGATGATATTCGTCAGAAGAGGTGGAGGCGCGGTTCTGCCTTCGGCCAACAGGACGGCAGCAACGTCGAGTTCACCGGCGAGCAGCCGGTTAATTAATTCGCCGGTCAGAGCGCTCGACAGCTGCAGTCGGACCTTGGGGAATTTCTCAGTCAGCGCCTGTATAGGTTCGATAAGCGTCCCCTCGGCCAGGGCATGCGAGAGCCCGATGCGCAAGAGGCCGTGAGGTTCGGCGTCGCTCGACGTAAGAGATTTCAGCGCCTCGGTCCGCTGCAGCAGATCTCGCGCTTGTTCGAGCACCCTGGAGCCAAGCGAGTTCAGACGCGGCGGCTTTACCGAGCGGTCGAGCAGCTCGGCACCCAATGCAGCCTCCAGCCTTTGCACTTGCCGGGTAATCGCAGAGGGCGTCCGGAATAGACGATCGGCTGCACCGACGATGGACCCGGCATGGGCGAACTCTACGAGAGCGCGTAAGTCTTCGAGCATGGGGGTCTCCTAAGACGATCTCCCGACGAAAAACAGAATCGTGCGGCACTGGCATTATAATCGTGAGAATAATGAAGTGGTGGAATTTTCTGTCTTGCGTCAACATATCAGGAAGTACATGTTTTTGCGGGAATCTGTATGCCTCATGCGATCCCAATTCGGCAGAGGCGCGGCTAAAGCAGAATATTCACGAGAGGAATCGATATGAAAATCATGGCTATCTTGGTGGCAGTCGTTGCGCTTGTTTCCGGGGCATTTGCCTTGGACAACGCAAGTAATTCAACCGCCGCCACAATGGCGGTCGCCGATCCGTCGCGCCCGGACTCTGACACCACACGGGATGCTGACCGAAAGCCGGCGGAAACTTTAGTGTTCGTAGGCATTAAACCAGGGGACAAGGTTGCCGACTATGTCGCCGACCAAGGCTATTTCACGCGCCTCTTCGCCAACGTTGTCGGCTCCAGCGGTCACGTTTACGCCGTGGAGCCCACCGCATTCTTCAAGTTCGAGCATTTCGTTAAGGAAGTCGCCGAGCTGCAGGGCTATGCTGTCGCCCATCCGAACGTAACGGTTACGACTGCCGCGGCGCTCGAAGGACTAAAGTTCCCCGAGAAGCTCGACCTGTTCTGGATTTCCCGAAACTATCACGACCTGCATGACAAGTTCATGGGGCCGGTTGACACTGCCGCGTTTAACAAGGCGGTATACGAAGCGCTGAAACCCGGCGGCCTTTACGTAGTTCTCGATCATTCCGCCGCTCCGGGCGCTGCCGCCGAAGTAACCGAGACTCTGCATCGTATCGAGTCCTCGACGGTGCGCCGAGAGGTCGAAGCGGTTGGGTTCAAGTTCGACTCCGAGAGTTCGATTCTCGCCAATCCGGCGGACCCGCGCACGGCCAAAGTGTTCGACCAGACGATTCGCGGACACACGGACCAGTTCATCCTGAAGTTCCGCAAGCCTAAGTAATGAGGATGGTTGCCTCCCGGAGGAGCGCGGCGGACAAACAGCCCGGCTATGTCAATGTCAAGAACCATCGGGACAGGTCAGGCTAGTGCGGGTGTTGGCCGAGTAGAGACACATCACAACAGGTGAACAGAAAATGATTAAGACTATTATCTTATGCATATGTCTCGCAGCTTTCTCACTTTCGCTTGATGCACGTGCCCAGGATGAGCGCCAGTATACTGAGGGCCCGGTCACTCTCGTGCAAGAAATAGGAGTTGAGTACGGGCATTTTGAAGAGTACATCGATTGGCTAAATTCGACATGGAAGCCGACCATGGAGGCCACGAAGAAAGCTGGACTGATCATCGATTACAAGGTCTTCGTGCTCACTCCCAAATCACCGG
>DATMPC010000061.1 GCA_035567895.1 Terriglobales bacterium
CCGCTAACCGCGGCGCCCGCTCTCTGCAAGCAGTTGTACGAAAGCGCTGGGAAAAGTCTGCCTGAGGCCAAGTCGGAGAAGCTCATGAAGTCGCGCAAGCCTGTCTGTTCTTGATGCAGGAAGGATTCAGCACCGGTCAGACGGTCGTGGTTGATAGCGGGACCATTCTGGTCTAGGCCGAGTGCTGCGTTCCTGCACTCGATAAGGCGTTCGGTTCACGGTAGCAGATATTGAAGAGAAGAAAGAAATATGAGCATCAAAGTCGAATGGAGGGCAACATGCAATCTAACGAGGCCATAGCAAAGCAAAAGCAGCAACTGGCGAGAGGCGCCGGCGAATTCGTGATCGGAAAAGATCTTCGCGTTATTCGACTGGGATTCGGCGCAATGCGAATCACCGGAAAAGGAATTTGGGGAGAACCGTCGGATCGAGCAGAGGCTATCCGCGTTTTGCGGCGCGCAGTCGAGTTGGGAATCAATTTTATCGACACTGCGGACTCCTATGGTCCGAACGTGAGCGAAGAGATCATCGCTGAGGCCCTGGATCCATATCCGGCAGGTTTGGTGATCGCGACCAAGGGCGGTTTCATGCGGCCGGGTCCGGATCAGTGGGTCGAAAACGGAAAGCCAGAGCACCTGAGATCGGCGTGCGAAGGCAGCCTTCGGAGATTGCGGCTGGAACGGATTGATCTCTATCAACTGCACCGAATTGATCCCAAGGTTCCAGCCGAAGATCAATTGGGAACTCTTAAGGATCTGCAGGCGCAAGGAAAAATCAAACACATTGGTTTGTCGGAAGTCAGCGTCTCTCAGATTCAACACGCGCAAACGATTGTTCCAATTGTGAGTGTGCAGAATCGTTACAGCGTGACTGACCGCGGATCGGAAGATGTGCTGGACTACTGCGAAAAAGAGAAGATGGCTTTTATTCCTTGGTTCCCGCTGGCGGCCGGTCAAGTATCTGGCCCGGACAGTCCTGTCAGTCGTGTGGCGGCACAATTGCACGCTTCGCCCTCTCAGATAGCGCTGGCTTGGCTCCTGGCTCGATCTCCGGTGATGTTGCCGATCCCGGGAACTTCCAAGGTTACGCATCTCGAAGAAAACGTGGCGGCGACCGATTTGAAGATCGACAAGAATGCCATGCAGGAACTCGGCGGTTTGGCGCGCGCAAGCTAAGTGCACTGGCGTTACCGCCTGAATCACTTGCCGGACCGCCTAGTCCGTTTGTGTTTCGAACTGCGGTGGTGCCGCTACGGTCAAGTATTTTCTCGTGCTCCGGCTAGTCGCCACTCTGCTCAATATGTGGGTCGGATTCAACAAGGGCCGGACTTTGTCGATGACGGAACTCGCATCTGTCGCAACGTTGACCTTGAAAAGTCTGGATGAGTGCTTGCGCTTCTGCTTTGCCGATCATCGTACCGACAGACTGGCCAACGCTTATAGCTGCTGCGATCAGAAACAAAGAGAGGCTTGCCCACACGACACTTCGAGAAACCATGGACTTCATTGTTAATCTCCTTCAACCTGAGTACAGCTCCGAGACATGCCTGGATTCCACAGCGAGAGAGGCGGCGGCCTCTACGCCTTCGGATAGATGCTGCTCAGTACTAGCGCGCAAACTGGGAGTGGGGATGATCAGTGGGTTCCACAATATTGTTTGTGTTCGGGGGGAGGACGCCGGAGGAGTGTTGATTTTCTTGGTTCCACGACTGTCATTTAGGGCCTGCGGTCCGCGAAACTTCACGAAAACGAGAATAGGCCATTACGTGTTTTCAACGCTTTAGCCCGCGTTTTCGACCATGTTTGGAACGAGAAGAGAGATGGTTTTTCACCAAAGCGCTATCGCCCACCACAGGTCCAGTACTCGCAATTGCTCGCGGGTCCGATGAACGCCAGCGATTCCAACATCGATGCCATGATGCAGCTGTCGAAACCAGAGACGCGAACACCGTGGAGCATCGTCGCGAGAATGCACTCCCGCAGGCGGAGCTCACCGAAACAAGAATGGGAACCCCGCTCCGGCGCGGTGCAAGACCTAACGCGTAGTGGAACTGTCGGAACAGACGTATGCTCCAGCAGCGGTATCACGAGCGATGCGGATCATCGATACCATCACCAAGACAACCGCTATCAAAATCACGGCGATGCGAATATAGTTTCCCGCGGCCCATTCCGTCGCTACCCGATCGAGGTCTGCCGCCGACCGGGTCAGTGGATCGATAAACAGGATGGTGTTTCGGGGATAGTGAAACTTGAATGTGATAACGTCTCCTAAAATTGCAAGTGCCAGGGCTCCAGCCAACCTCCAGCGCGTAAAAGGAATCGGCGACCAATTGCACACTAGAGCCAGCAGAAGGAAAAGTTGTGTGCCGGGGGAGATCACCCTGAAAAACGTCCCCGGATTTGTTGCGTGATAGAACCCGCGCGCATGTTCTAGGGAGGACGGAGCACCCTGGAGATTCGGCGCGACCACCACGGACTCATAAACGCCCGTGCCAAGTAACATTGCAGACAAAGACAAGGCGATAGCTGCGGAAATGAGACGAGGGTTCACTGGAGAAGTCCTTTCAGGGCGCCGGGGTGCGCCGTAGCGTTAGCGGCGCCGGAAGAATTGGAATCTCGGAGTTCTCTAGGAGCGGTGTCCCGAGCGATGCGGATCATCGCCACCGCCACCAAAACAACCGCTGTCAAAATCATCGCGAGGCGAAGGTAGTCTCCTGCAACCCACTCCGTAACAACCTGATTGTAGTAAGCCGCCGGACGCGTCAGCGGATCTCCAAACAGGATCTTGTTCCGGGGGAAGTGAAACGTGAATGTGAGCACACCGACCAAAATCATAAGAGCCAGTGCGCCCGCCAGCCTCCATCGCGTGGCCGGAATTGGCCTCCAGTTGCAGACTAACGCCGCCAGCAGCGCAAATAACGCGGTGGGCAACAGCGTTTGGAAAAATGTTCCAGGGTTTATCACCGGGTAGAACGCCCGGTAGTGTTCCAAAGCAGGCACGCCAGTCCAGTTCGGTGCGTCCACGGCGAGCTGAAACGAGGACGCTCCGAATAGCATTGACAAAAGAAGCAACGGTAAAAAGGAAGAAACGAGACCTAGTGTGCCTCGCCTGCTCCTTTCAAGCCCAAGATCGGGGCCGGAGCGGTTGCCGCTGTACTCTTCCTTGCGATCAGAAGCAGAAGGCGATGCAGCGTGCTGGGGCGATTGAGAAATCGCAGTTTTCATGGCCAGTCTCCTTTAAGCGAGTGCAGTTTTAAGTATGTTTGGATCCCCTGAAGATGAAGCTGGGCCTTTAGGCCCTCGGTTGCTGCTCACTAACTAACGCGCAAGCGGTGTGCGGAGATGATCAGCTTCGAATCTTTATTTTGTGTTGCGAGAAGGCACGGCGACACTTCTGGTCGTGGTGGCTGCTGCGGCCCGGCCTGGAATGGAAGCTGTACGGCACCTTATCTTGTGGCCGTACCCTCATTGGGTGAGCGTAGACTCCCCGTCACTCGTGAACTCCGCCGAGCCGATCTTCACAATAAACTTCACAGTGTTCTTACCCAAGTACTGGCTGTCGCTGGGTTCCCACTGGATGTCCAGGAAAAATGTGCTCGCTCCGCTGGCGACATCATGGCCAACCTTCAGAGGAAATGTTTGGACGATTTTCCCGTAGTGGATGATCTGCAACTCACCGGACGCGGGCGCATTCGAGTCGTGGTCTGTACGATATTGAGCATAGAATTGCACCTGGTCCTTCAGGGACGCGGTCGAAGACGATTCCAGGCCCCCTTTGCTGTTCGAAGTCGATTCCCGCCCTTTGTCTCTCCTGAGCATCTCCACCGGGGCCACGCCGGCAGTATTTTGGCTGGTTGATTCGAGACTGAAGTGCCAATCACAATCCGTGAGTGGCGCGATATAAAGAGCGTAGAGGCCTGTGGGCAGAGTCATCGGCACCGGGCCGATCTTATGCGGGACGATGGTCGAAAGGGTGACTCCAGACCCAAGCGACATGACCTCGTGCGTTGGCCACACGCGCTGCAAGTTTCCACCGAAAATGCACCTCTCCGACTCGGGTGTGTAATAGCCTTTGATCGGGCGCTTGGCATACACGTACAGGCTGTACTGACCTCCAATCAGGTGAAAGGAAGCGCTGCGGCCGCCGGTTCCTGAGTAGAAATAGCTCTCTCCGGCGCGAGCTGCTGTTGCGCACATCGATAGCATCGCGATAACAAGTATGGCCTTCGCGCCTGATTTTGATCGCTCCATACTCCACCCCCTTATGTTTTCTTTAACTGATTCTGCTGGCAAACATATACAACCTGGGTTATAAGGCGGCAATCGGTCGCTAGCCTTTCTCCGACCACTCACCAGATCGTTCTCTATCTCCCCAATCAGAACGCGAGGATCCGATCGGGAGATGATCACTCATTAAGAATTTATTTGTTCACAAGGAACGCCGCGCATGCGCATCCAGCCGTGCATAAAGCCCACCGGGGTCGCCTGTTACAGGAGGCAGCACTAGGGAAATAGTGATGCCCTACCCGAGCGACATGGCTTCCTGGGTGGGCACGACCGGGCGCTTGGCCTCTACGTAGATGTCGTACTGCCCACCAATCAGGTAGAGCGATTGCTCAAACCGTGAGTTGCGGCATAGAAATGCGCTTCTACCGCATAGGTTGGCGTAGCAGCCAGCACGGTCAGTATTCTGGCCATCAGTAGTATTATCCAGGAACTTTCAGTCTGTTCATGACAGTTTTCCTCTTCCCATTGGCCAGACTGCTGTTTACGGAGCAGAAAGTTGATCACGGACTGATCAATTCCTCATTGCGATGTCGCGTTAACAAACGGGAGGGAATGCCAGGCTTGAGGGTCCGTCGAATCCGCACCTGGTCAACGTGCCACCACGGAGGATCGCGGCCCAACCGAGGAACACTCTAATTACTTGGAGTCTGTGGAAATAATCGTAATGGGTTAACCTTGTGCGGCGTCTCTATTGTTTTCCCTGAGGCACAAAGACTGCAAGGAGACCGGCAGCTGAGGTCTGACGCGATGTCCTTCGACACGAAAACGGCACTGGAGATCGTTGACAAGGCGCTCGAGATTTCACCAGCGGAACGGCCCGCATATCTCGATAGCGTCTGCCAGGATTCTTCACTACGCCAGTATGTGGAGTCTTTGTTGGGATCCTATCGACAAGCCGACGATTTCTTGCGGGAGCCGGCCCTGATCACACATGCGAGCGTGCTGGAGCCCGGTCCAGTCGACCCGTGGCTGGGGCGGCGCCTCGGCCCCTACCAACTGATCGAAGAAATCGGACAAGGCGGGATGGGAGCAGTTTATCGCGCGGTCCGGGCGGACGATCAGTATCAAAAGCAAGTCGCGATCAAACTGGTAAGAACCGGCTTCGAAACCAGATTCGCCCGGGCGCGCTTCAGGTCTGAGCGGCAGATTTTGGCGACGCTTGAGCATCCCAACATTGCCCGACTCTTGGACGGCGGGACCACGGACAACGGCTCACCCTATTTCGTGATGGAGTTGGTTGAAGGCATACAGATTCACCAATATTGCGACGCTCACAAGCTCTCCATTACAGAGCGCCTGCGGCTCTTTCGGACAGTCTGTTCTGCGATTCAATATGCCCACCAGAGCCTGGTGGTTCACCGCGATTTGAAACCGGCAAATATCCTGGTCACTTCCGGAGGCGTTCCCAAGCTTCTTGATTTCGGAATTGCCAAGATCCTGGACGCAAACGCTTTCGCAGGAGAAGTCGAGCCGACAATCGAATTCTCGCGCATGTTGACTCCGGAGTACGCCAGCCCGGAGCAGGTGCGGGGCGAAGCCATCAGCACTGCCAGCGATATTTACTCGCTTGGCGTAGTTCTTTATCTTCTGCTGACGGGCCACCGACCGTACAAGGTGGATGGAATTTCCACAGAAGCGATGAGACAGGCGGTGTGCGAAACCGAGCCCGCGCGACCGAGCGAGGCTGTAGGACTGTCGGTAAGTGCGAATCGCCCCGATGGCTCCAGTGAAGTTACTCTCACGCCAGAGAGTGTTAGCTCCGCGCGCGATGCTAAGCCGGAAAAGCTGAGGCGCGCGCTAGCGGGCGACCTCGACAACATTGTGCTGAAATCGCTGCACAAGGAACCCCGGCGGCGGTATGCCTCAGTCGAGCAACTCTCCGAAGACATTCGCCGCTATATGGAGGGCCTGCCCGTCGGCGCCCGGCCTGACACGCTGCTCTATCGTGCTGGAAAATTCGTCAATCGGAACCGAGTCCCGGTGGCTGCCGCCGCGTTGCTGCTGTTCTCATTATGCGGCGGCCTGGCGGCAACCCTTTGGGAGGCGCACATCGCTCGAGTGGAGCGGGCTAAAGCGGAACGGAGATTCAACGACGTGCGTGAAGTGGCCAATTCCTTGATGTTTGACATTCATGACTCCATCAAAGACTTACCCGGTTCGACGCCCGCGCGAAAACTGCTTGTCGACCGCTCATTGCGATACCTGGACAACCTGTCGCGAGAGGCGAGCGGCGACGCCTCGCTACAGCGGGAATTGGCGGCTGCTTATGAAAAGGTCGGGGATGTCGAGGGAAGTCCTTACTTCGCCAATTTGGGCGACACTGCAGCGGCGTTGGCCAGCTATGGCAAAGCGGCCCTGATTTTGGGAACGCTGTCGAGGAGCGCACCAAAAGACGTTTCACTGAAGTGGGATCTATATTCCAACTATCTAGCAACCGCTGCGTGCCTCAGTGCAAGGCACGACTTTCCAGAGGCGTTGGCGAGTGTGCGCAAAGCCCTGAGGATTTCTGAGAGCCTCCTCTCGAAATCCAGCGACGCCAGCACGCAAGACCGAGCCGCGGATGCTTATAACTATCTTGCTTGGTTACTGAGAGCGACCGGCGATCTTCCTGGTTCGTTGCAGAGCTTTCGGCGCGCCGCTGCGATTCGAGCATCTGCTCAACCCACCAAGGGGTCTCAGAGCACATCCCTGCGCACGCACCTTGCGCGTGACTATTCTGGCGCCGCAATGGTGTTGGCTTCGCAAGGCCAACTTGGAGCCTCGATTGAGGCACTACGGCAGGCCACGAAACTGCTCGAGGATCTGTCGGCAGAGGACCCGACGAACGCAGCGATTCGAGGCCTCCTCGCGGATTCGTACCAGTTTCTTGGCTCTGACCTCAAGGATAGCGGTGACTTGCCACGTGGTCTGCAGTATCTCCGCAAGGCGCTGGCAATTTATCAGACGTTGTCGCAGGCGGATCCTCAAGACGCATGGCTCCCTTACCGTCTTGGTTATGTAGACATAAGCATTAGCGATCTATTATTTAAGAATGGAAACGCAGAGGAGGGTCTCAGGATCTTGCGCGAATCCCTATCTATTTTCCAAAGGCTTGTGCAGATCCATCCTGATAATAGTGACAACCGCGAAGGCCTGTCTGATTCGTATACAGGCTTCGGCGCGGAGTATCGGCGTATGGCGGCTCGGCCCAATTCCTCGAAATCCAAGCGACTGGAGGATTGGCGAGCAGCACGAACGAATTACGAAAAGAGCCTCGATGTTTTAGTGGGCCTGCGAGATCGGGGAGCACTCAGCGCGGAGTTTACACAAAAGATGGCCGATATCAAGCAGGACATTGCCGTCTGCGATGCCGCGATCATTGGACATCAAGGCATCGAGAAAGTCAGAAATCGCGCCAATCGATGACCTTGTCGGCATTTATTCGACCAAATGCTCATTTGAGACCAAGAGCCGAAATGCGGCTTGAGTAATCTGCTACTCCTTCTTCATGGTGTGGAAGAGCCACGCCCGTGCTCCCGCCCATTGGCGTTGCACGGTCGCCGTAGATACGCCCAAAACTTCCGCGGCTTCTGCATTCGAAAGGCCGCCGAAAAATCTCATCTCCACAATACGGCTGCGTATCGGATCGATTTTTTCGAGTTCCAGGAGTGCGTCATCCAGGGCGATGAGGTTCACGTCGCGAACTTTAGCGCCAATGCTCGACTCGTCGAGTTCGAGCGCAATCTCTGCTCCGCCTCTTTTGGCCGCAGCCTTGCCTTTCGCGTGATCCAAAAGAATTCGCCGCATAATCTGTGAAGCAATGCCCATAAAGTGTGCTCGGCTTTGCCAACTAACCTTTTGGTCGATTAGACGAAGGTAGGCCTCGTGCACAAGCGCTGTGCTCTGAAGAGTATGCCCGGGCCGCTCCCTGCGAAGATAGGACGCAGAAAGACGCCGCATTTCGGAGTAGACGATGGGAAAGAGCGCGTCGACTGCGCCCTGCTTGCCTGCTGATGCATCCAGCAACAGCTGCGTAATGGATCCATCAACCATCGTTTTTCTGCACGAGGGCCATCCAGAATATCAAAACTATAGTCCACTCCAACTCGGAGTCAAACTAGATCTATTGGTCGTAGCGTTATCGGATCAGGCCAGTGGTACGGTGGTAAGGGAAACGGGAAGATGCTGTGTTGGTTCAGCGTGAAATGGAGAGAGGGCGCTCTCCGTTAGTGAGTATTCCTCCCTTCGGGAGCAGAAATCATGGAGACGAGCCCAATGTGTACATCGCTACAAGCGATTCGGGAGCAGGGCTTACGCATGGCACAATCGCGGGTATGCTGCGAGATTTAATCTTGGGTGGTGATAACGCTTGGACGAGTCTGTATGATCCGTCGGGAAAGAGTCTTCGTGCGGCTCTGACCTTCGCGGAAGACGTTGATCATCGATGACTTGGGCATGCGGAAGCTGCCCCTGTCCGGGGCCGGATTTTCTGGAAATCGTAATGCTGCTACCAGCGGGTCAGTACCCTGGTGACCAGCAATCGTCCAATCGGCGACTGGGGCAAGCTGTTGGGCGACGCCGCGGCGCTGACCGCCATGCTGGATCGCCTCTTTCACCACGGCCATGTTCTCAAGTGTGGTCCCCGCAGTTGGCGAACCAAGGTCGGAGCCAGAACACGGCCTCACTGATCTCACCTCGGCAGGGAGTTGGCCAATGAGCGCTTTCCAGAGCGAAGCAAAAAGGAGCCGGGCAAAACCCGCGCGGCGACTTCGCGTTCTAGGATCTCGGGCCTCTGCTCTGAGACTTCACCAAAAAAATCTGCACCCAAGCGAAACCCTCTGCCTCGACAAGCCGACCCGGCTTACGCGCAGAGGTTTCGGGGTGCCGATTTCTTCGGAGCCAGCTCCGTCGCATGGGCCCTGGATCGTTGTACCGGGCGCGACCCGATACGCTGAGCCCTCACCATAGCGTGACCGACTTACCGCCCTGCTACCGGAACACGCGAACACAAATTTCGTTGAAGGAACGGACTTGCCCAATCTATGCTCGGCAGGTAAAACAACGTTGGATACGGTAAATCTCGCACGAAATGAATCACTCGATCTCATAATGGATTTCACGGATCCGATCATCCGCGGCGTCTCGGTATTCCACTGTCACCTCCTGAAGCATGAGGACAAAGGAATGATGGCCAAATTTCTTTTTGAATGACTCACTGGGCCGAAGATGAATCGACCGGAGGCCGCACTTGGATGCATGCAGTGTGAGGGGACGCCTCTGACGATTGCATCCAAGGAGACAATCCAGCATGAAGGTCATTGCCTGGAACAAGAACCTGATCTAGTGCCGCAGCAGAGGCGGGGCTCGTCTCGTTTCCGAAAGAAGACCAACGCAAATGTCGGATATTCAGCCGACTACCATATGGATCAGGAGGTTTTGTTGGAGCGCGAGATTCCAAGTTTCCGCATGCGGCCATATAAGGTAGTGCGCTTGATTCCCAAGCGAGCTGCGGCCCCGTTCGGACCCATGATTACGCCGTGTGTCTGCCGAAGTGTCCTGCAAATGTGCTCACGATTCAAATCCTCAAGAGTGATGGCCTGTTCCGAGTTACCCGGTGCAACCGGTCTCAATCTTGCAAGAGGGGAACAGAGAGTATGGCCGCGTGTCAGGATCACGCTGCACTCAACGAAGTTCTGCAACTCTCGGATGTTTCCTGGCCAGGAATGCGAGGTAAGAGAATCCATAACCTCCTCGGGAATCCTGTCGATCGTTTTCTGCATTCGTGCGGCATATTTAGCTACAAAGTGTGTCACCAGCAAAGGGATGTCTAGTGGGCGGTCCCGGAGCGGTGGCACCGATATTGGAAACACGTTGAGGCGGTAGTAGAGATCGCTGCGAAACCGCTTTTCTGAAATCAGCCTACCCAGATCCCCATTAGTTGCCGCCACCAGGCGCACGTTTACGCGCTGCGTCTGCGTACTGCCCAACCTCTCGAACTCTCCCGCTTGCAGTACGCGCAACAGTTTCGGTTGCAGTTCTAGCGGGATATCACCGATCTCGTCGAGAAAAAGTGTGCCCCTGTGAGCAGCCTCGAAGCGACCGATCTTTCGTGCTACGGCGCCGGTAAAAGCCCCCTTTTCATGACCGAAGAGTTCACTCTCCAGAAGTCCCACCGGAATCGCGGTGCAGTTCAGCTTTACCAAGGCCCGATCTCGGCGGTTACTGCAAGCATGAATGGCGCTCGCGATGACTTCCTTGCCTGTTCCGGTTTCGCCTTCGATGAGAACCGTGGAGTCCGTGGGCGCCACCGTGCGAACTAGATCCAGCGTTTCCATCAGAGCCGTGCTGCACCCCACGATTCCTTCAAATTCCTGCTGCTTCGAGAGGTTTTCGTTGGCAAGGGTCACGCTTCCGAAGCTTTGTGCGTCCGGAAAAGCAATATGTGGACTTCCCATACTTCATCCTCCTACGCCTTCTCTACATTTGGCCGGTTGCGTCGGTCTCGGTGGACTTCGCGATCAAACAGCGGCCACGGTGATCGCGAGTCATGCGAATTGTTTTGGAATAAGAACCATGTCTTTGGCCTCAAGGTTTCACAGTCCTGACGATGATTCGGGCCGCTCAGTACCCATCGAGAGTACCGGGCGAACCAGGGCGCTGACTCGGACGTTGAATACCAAGCCTCCTCATCCTGTCAATCAGGGTCGTCCGCTTCAGTCCGAGCTGTGTAGCCGCTCCCTTTGATCCGCCGATGACCCATCCAGTCGCGCCTAACGTCGCAAGGATGAGGGCGCGCTCGGAGTCTCTGAGTGTTTTTGGCACGTGAAGATTAGGGTTTGTGGGCGTTGCTGGTACAACCCAGGTCGTAGTTGGCAGATCCGACCCCGGCAAAGGATTTGTAAGCACTCCATCATTCGCAAGGATCACCGCGCGGGCGACCATGTTTTCTAGTTCGCGCACGTTGCCGGGCCAAGCATAGGAGATGAATGCTGCCATGGTTTCCGGGGAAATACGATCGATCGGCTTGCGCATCCGGCGGCTGAAGACATTGACGAAGTGCTCAACCAAGGTTGAGATATCTTCGCGGCGCGAGCGAAGTGGCGGCAGCAGGATGGG
>DATMPC010000062.1 GCA_035567895.1 Terriglobales bacterium
CAGATGCCGAGATGGTACGCGGCTACGGCGCCGATATCGTGGTCGAGCGCGGGCCCGGCTTCGCCAAGGCGATCCGCCGGGAGCTGCCCAATGGCGTCGACGCGCTGCTCGACACGGCGTCCCTTGGGGAAGAGTCCTTTGCCGCCATCCGTGATGGGGGCATCTACATTCCGGTTCGCGGCTGGGGAGACAAGCCCGCTGAACGGGGAATCAAGATCAAGCCGATGACGGTGTCCGGTGTCCTCGAACGTTCCGAATGGCTCGAACTGCTCCGCAACATGGTTGCATCCGGGGAGATAAAGCTGCGCGTTGTTGAGGAATACGCGCCTACGAAAGCCGCAGATGCACAGCGCGCGCTCGTCGCCGGTAGCCCTCGGGGGCGGCCGGTAATCCTCTTCTAGCGACCCTGCAACCATGCAGGCCAGGCCATTCGGCCCGTTCAGTTTCGGGTGATTGGCGCTTAATGCCCTCACTGCTGCACCCGGCGCGCCGCCGTTGGTGACGCCGCCGGGAACGATATTCTTGTTAGCGATGCGCGCTACGGCGCTTTCCATCGCTTCATCGAGCCCGATGAGCTTCGATTCTCGGGCATTCAAATCGCTGATCTCCGCTTAACACAGCCCGGACACCAAGTAGAGTTGAAGACCGTTTGGCAAAAGACCCTCCGACGAGCAAAGGTTCCTTAGTTTCGCATTTACCATTTGCGATCCACGTATGCCACTCGCCTCAGTGCGGGCGGCGTAGCCGCCGAGTGGGTGACACAGCTGCTTCGCCAGGGGGACTCTCAGGTCTTCAAACGTTATTCGCAAATGAAACTGCAAATGAAGAGAGAAGCTTGGAGAAAATTAACCGCCAGGCGAATGAAATGCCTTTGGATTCTGGCACAGCGATGGTTCATCAGAAGTCGAACGGGGGTTGTCTTTCTCTTGGGACTTACTGGTCTGGCTCTCTATCTCTGTTATCTTCTCGTTGCTCCCTTCCTTAAGCCGATCCTCTTCGCATTCATCTTGGCCATCGTGTTTTATCCGGTGCAGGCAAAGATCCGCCATTGGGTCCGCAACCGAAACGCTGGGGCAGCGCTTTCCACGACTGCAGTAATTCTGGTGGTCGGAGCGCTTTCCTTTCTTATTGGAACTGCGGTCGTGTCGGGGCTCCACGACATCTATGATTCCTTGAGCGACTCAGGTGAGGGCAGGGAACGTCTCACCGTCTTTATCATTCAGCTATTCGACCGAGCTATCAGGTTTTGCATTCCGATGATAAGCGCAGTTTTTGAATTCATACGTGCCTCCACGTAAGGAATATTGCTTCATGCAAAATGGTTTCATCGCAGAAATTCAATGCTCGCGTCCGAAGCTCGTGAACGGGAGTGAGAATCGGTGCTCCTTCATTTTTGATGAAAAATACGACGAACTTCGCTGGTTTCGTCTTACTCGCGTTACGGCTTACGGCATGAACGTCTTCAGGCGATTCGTAAAATACCTGCCCGGGACCAAGCCGCTGAAGCGTGCCTCCGCGAAACTGCATCTCAACTTCCCCTTCGAGAACATAGACAACCGCATGCGCATCATGCCGGTGGATCGCGTCGACGGCTCCTGGGGCGTTATTGACAGTAATGACTTCAATCTCTTTACCCGGTGCTTCTGGAAGCTGTTTCGTAAAGAGCGTATTCACTTGCGGGGCATGCATTGCCGTGGCAAATCCGAAGGTAAAGATAAATACAGAGAGAATGAGCTTCTTCATGTTATACCTCGCTTCTGTCCTTTCGGTGATGTGCTGCGATAACCGTAAGGTCCGACTTCGTCAAACGGCTAACGGTCGCGCGAATTGTCGCTTCCGGGGAATCTTCGTAGAACAGTTCAATTCGATCGCCAGATTTGAGATTTCGCATTGCGCCCCACTTTCGCTTCGTTCGTCCATTGCAAAGACCCGTGATGTTGAGCTGACCTTTATAAAAGAAATGCAACACGCAGAGTTTCCCAGTTGTCTGCGATTCTCCTTCACCAGGAACAAGCTGGAGAAATCGCGAAAACCCAGCTCCTCTGCGTGCGCATGTCTCAGCTACGATTGGAACAGAAACCGTGGCAACCCTTGTCAAAGTTAGGCGGATGCAGCTTTGCGCGTTTTCTGAATGCGGTCGAGAAACTCATGCATCAACGACCCAATCCGATCCACTTCTTCTTCCAACGCGAAATGGCCCGTGTCGAAAAGATGGAGCTCTGCACTGGGGATATCTCTTTTGTAGAGTTCAGCACCCTCCACTGTAAAGATTCCATCGTGTTTGCCCCAAGTGATCAGCATGGAGGGCTGTCGTTTACGGAAATACTCCTGCCAGTCGGCAAAGACATCCAGCGTAACACCGGCCAATCAGTTCCCCTTGGGAACTGCGATGTCGTTGGAGCGGCGCTTGTCACTGCTGAACTGGGCGGCGACGGAAGGCTCGGCGGTCATCGAGGACGATTACGACTCCGAGTACCGTTATTTTGGACGACCGCTGGCGGCGCTTCAAAGCCTGGACCGCGCCGGGTGCGTGATTTATGTCGGCACCTTCACCAAGATGCTTTTTAACGCGTTGCGCCTCGGTTTCCTGGCGCTGCCCGCACATCTAGTGGAACCGTTTGCAGTTGCCCGCACGCTCACGGACCGGCATCCGCCAACACTGGATCAGGCTATTCTGGCCGAGTTCATCCTCGATGGCCACTTCGGTCATCACGTTCGCCGAATGCGGCAAATCTACGCAGAACGCCTGGAAGCGCTGTGCGACGCTGCGAATCAGCGTTTGGGCGGCATGCTGCAAGTGCAGAAAGCTGCCTCGGGAATGCGCACCATAGCGTGGCTGAAGACAGGCGAAAAGGATATTGCGGTAGCCGAACGGGCGCGGGCGCGAGGTCTGGAAGTCACGGCCCTCTCACAGTTTTCACAGCGCCACTCTCACCCCGGAGCTTTGTCTCTTGGGTTTGCGGGCTGTACTCCGGCTGAGCTACGCCGTGGAGTCGACGTTCTGGCGACAGTATTCGGTGCTTAGAACACACGGCAAGCGGCCGCAAAACGGAGCGAATTCTAGGGAACGGGTTTCGTTGGTGGATCGTCCACTAACCGGAAGCTATCCAGCGTTGACGGTGGGATTAGTCCTTACAAGTCGGCTGGTGTTGACCTATCCGAGTTGTAGGGTTCCGTTCGGGATTTGGGACTGAATCCTCGGACCTACTTCGCGGGGCGTGAGCCGGCGATGAGGATATCCACTAGTCTTCTGGCGCTTGGCTGCCAATCGGGCGCGGACGCGACATTGGAGACGCCGATTAGAGCCCGGAGTAAATCAACTGGATCGAGATCGCTGCGTATGTCGCCGCTCTCTACGCCGCGCTTCACCAGTGCGCGAATCGCCTGATGCATCTTCGCGTAAGAGGTTTCGAACACCTTCTTCGGATCACCGAGCAACGTATTGAGCGCGGGTGCGATGAGCTGCTTCGCTGCGATGGCATCAACGAATAACAATAGCCAAGCTCGCAGTGCGTCAGTCGGTGCCATCGTCTGAGTGAACTTCTGTTCGGCTTCGGCCAGCTTTTCCAACTCCGCCCGATAAACCGCCTGTAGAAGTTCCTCGCGGGTCGGGAAG
>DATMPC010000063.1 GCA_035567895.1 Terriglobales bacterium
CAGCCGGTAGAACTCCGCGACTCCGGGAGTTGCTTTTTCGTCGTACTGGCGGAACTCCGATTCCGACTTGCCTTCCTTGTAGCGGCCTTCGACGAAATCATCCCACTGTTCCAGATTGGAAAGCGGTTCTGTTGCCGGACGGGTAGTCGATGTGCTCATGAGTTCTCTCCGCAATCAATGCCGAAACGTTTCGGTATTATTGTAAGCCGAACCGGCCGCGACTTGCGGAACCGGACCCAACCTGTTCGAGGATTTGGGGTTTGGCCCGCGATGTCCATGCCACCGGGAAAATCTCGACATTACCAAATGGTTTTTACCACCTTGGCTCTGCGAATGCTCTCGTCGGCGGTGACCAGCGGGCAGCCCTCAACCAGGGCTGTAGCTCCAATGATCCGATCCATTGGGTCCTTCGGGTAGGTGCTCGGCAGCTGAACAGATCGCGCGGCGACGTGGCGATTCACAGGCAGGACCGTGAAGCGCGATTCCACTTCTTCGAGGAACGACTCCAACGACACCTGCAGCTCCAGTCGCTTCCGCGCGACTAAACTCGCAACTTCGAACAAAGTGACATCGGACAGAAAAATGCCAGTTCCCTGGTTCCTGGCATCGTCGATCGCCTGCTCTGCCTTCTTAGAGAGCCGGCCCGGATCGAAGAAAATCCAGACGAGTACATGAGTGTCGAGTAGTAGCAGCTTAGTCGAACTCCCAGTCTTCGGCAGGAATGATCGGACTGACTATATCGCCGAGAATCTTGCCTTTACCTTTCATCGAGCCATAAAAATCGTCCCGCTTAGGATCGACGGGCACGAGCTTGGCGACCGGTTTTCCGTGTTTCGTAATGATCACCGTCTCACACTTCGCCTGCACCTCGTCCATCACCGCGAGACACTTACTCTTGAAAAGCCCGGCGGGCATGGTCTTGGTTTTCACTTCGTTTCTCCCTATCCCCCAATTGTGGACATAGTCATAATACCATAGTCATAGATCATGGCGGGACCCGTGTTTTTTCTTGAGCGGCTCCAATTGTGTGATATATCATGATATATACTAATTGAGAGGGGAGAAGGCATGGCGCGCACTGCCAAGCTGTTCCGCAATGGCCGCAGTCAGGCGGTTCGACTGCCGGCGGAATACCGTTTCAATGGTTCGGAAGTGTTTATCCGACGCGATCCGGCAAGTGGGGATGTGATTTTGTCCCGCAGACCTGAATCGTGGCCGGAATTCTTCGAACTCATGAAGACCATCGACGTGCCCGAGGACTTTTTGGCCGACCGGGCAGACGCCCCGCCCCAAAAACGGAAGCTCTTCTGATGGGCTACCTGCTGGATACGAACATCGCCAGCTATGTGATCAAGGGGAATATTCCGCAGGTGCGCCGGCGGCTGCTGAAAGTGCCAATAGCTGAGGTTTCGATTTCAGTAGTCACAGAGGCGGAGTTGCGTTTTGGCGTCGCCAGGAAGCCAGAGGCAGTGCGGCTCAAGATAGCAGTCGAAGAGTTTCTCCTGCGCGTTGATGTCCTGCCTTGGGATTCAGAGGCTGCCAAGCAGTATGCCCAGGTGCGCTCTGCGCTGGAGCGCTCCGGAGACCCGATGGGCAATCTGGATCTCATGATTGCCGCCCATGCGCTTTCCGCTCAAGCGGTACTCGTCACCAACGATCGTGTCTTTCGACGGGTGAAACACCTCAAGATCGAAGATTGGACCAAATAGGCATTTGGCGTCTTTAGTCGTCCTGCACGCCGATGTGATTGTGGCTGCGTTGCGGAGCGCCAGCGGAGGGATAGGGCATCTTCTGCTTAGGTTCAGTAAGGGAAAACACAATCAAAGGCGGGACACCGGCTGATCCCGGACTCAGTCATCGAGAGTAAGCTCGGGCAAACACGCAGCCCAAAATAATCCCGCGAACCCGCCTCAACCCTGCAGCCCTTCCCATGACCATCTGGGAATGATTAAGCCCTGGGGGACATCGTCGGCAGACTCATGGTAGCGCGCCATTGTCGTCGTGGTGGCCCAGGCGAAGTAATCGTGCAACACCCTCCGGAGCGGGTCGGCCGTCAGCCCCACATCTTCCAAAGCCCGATCGAAGCAGGCGATCGCCCGGCGATCCATCTCCGCGTGCACACCATTGCCGCTGTGTATCCGAACCACCGATGTTTCGTCACCATAGGTATCGGAGTAGGTGGTGGGCCCGCCGAGGGCCTCCGCCCAGTACGCGGCCAGTCGCTCGGTGTGTCGAGGATGGAATCCGTGGCTGAAAGCGTGGCCGACAATTTCGTCGGCCATCACCCTGGAGTGCCACGCCTCAGCCAGGCGGAGCAGACCCGTGCGTCCGCCAGCCGCCTCATACACACTCTGCATGGTGAAAGGATATCAGTCGCCGCAACGAAACCCACGCCCAATCCGCCCTCCCAAATGCGGAATCGAATACTCGAAGTAAACCTTACCCTGCGTAGGTATTGCTGCTGCCCATCCTGAGCAAAGTTGAAGGAGCCTGTGTTTCGACTCTGGCGGTTGCTGATCGCTGAGTGCTGATTGCTAATCGCTGGTGTTCTTTGAGTAGTATTCGCAGCCTCCTGCCCGGGTGGAACTAGCTGTACCAATGGGAAGGGGCGGATCAGGCTGTCCCATTGTCACCATGAACAAGCCGAAACAACTCTGGAACAGTACAACTGTCAGTTTTGACAGTTGGCGCAAATTAACATTCGATTCCAATCAGATTTCCCGTTGTGGTATCGAATTCACCACTTGTACTATTGGCAGGCGATAATCCGCGTAGCACAATCTGCCCCCAATCTCGAAATTTGACAGATGTGTCCTGCACGAGCCTGTCGTTGAGAGCGATGCGCAACTCGATTGAGTTGGTTATCGGCGTAGTGCCCCGGCTGTCAACATCTTCACCGTATGTCATGCTGGACCGAGTTGCGAGTGCTGAGATATTTCACCTCGACGCTTGTGCGGCGATGCAGCTTAGGGCGACTCGATAGTCTCCGATATTCTTCTGCATCTTGCACGACTCACCTAGCCCACCTGATTGTTCTTACAGTATTTGTCCTGTTCGAAAGCAGTATCTTCGCACAGGCTCCTGCGGGCGCAATTCGTGGAACTGTTAGTGATGCCACGGGCGCCGTCGTCACGAACGCCAGCGTTCGAGTGCAGCAGCCGCAGACTGGAAGCAACCGCGTGGCACAGGCGGATAATTTCGGCCAATATCAGGTGAGCAATCTCGAGCCGGGCGATTACGAGATCGAGATCGCCGCCCCCAGCTTCAATACCCAAGTACAGCGCATCGCACTTCGCGTGGGAGACAATCTGACAGTTAACTTCCGCTTGCACCCGGGGTTAGTCAGCGAGCGGGTTGTGGTGAACGGCCAGGCATCTGGCCTGAACACCACTGACTTCGCAGTCAACGGCAGCGTAAATCAGGTTCAGATTCAGAACCTACCGCTCAATGGACGCAACTTTCTTGAGCTCGCGCGGCTCGAGCCCGGCGTAAACGTAATTTCAGTCGTCAATCCCGGCACGTTTGCAAACAACTATCAGCGCGTATCGATGGCGGGGGCCCAGTACGTGCTGACACAGGTTACGGTCGATGGAGTCACGGTAGAAGACCGCATCAACGGTGGAACTGCTCAGAACTTTTCGCAAGAAACGGTGCAGGAGTTTCAGGTAGAGCGATTCAGCTTTGATCCTTCGTCGGCCATGAGCGGAACAGGTGGGATTAACATCGTCAGCCGCCGCGGGAATAATGACATCCACGGTGCGGCGTTTTTCTACTACCGCGATCACAACATGGCCGCCTATCCTGGCTTTCGCCGTGACCTCAGCCATCCAGATCCGTATTTTGCCCGAAAGCAGTCCGGTTTCCGGCTTGGGGGTCCGCTGAAGAAGGACCGAGTTTTTTGGTTCACGAACTTTGAGCACAATCGACAAACCGCTGCTGTCGCAATTCAGAACAATCACCCCATCTTTTCCAAGCTGGACGTGGTCTATCCCAGTCCTCTCACCTTTAACCAGTTCAATCTTCGAATCGATGGCAAGCTCAACGAGACCAATACTGCATTTCTTCGCTTCAGCCAGGATAAGAACAACACCGTAGCACCACCCACCGCCGGTCTTTTCATGCCTTCGGATTGGCAATCCAGCCGCAACTCGGCCCTCCAGATTGAAGGTGCGGAGACCTCAGTGCTCAGCTCCCGCATGGTGAACGACCTGCGCTATGCTTTCAGTTATCTGCATAGCCATGTCGGTCCTGTTACCTCGCAGCAGTGCATGGATCCCATAGCATGCATAGGCGTGGGAGGAGCTCTGATTCAGATCTTCGACGCCCCTCAATTTCAAATTGGGAATCGACCCAGTGCTCCCTTCGGCATCGTCCCGCGCACAAACCAGCTTGTTGATACGGTGACATGGCAGCGCGGCGCACACCAGCTTCGCCTGGGGGGCGACTGGGAAAACGTGTACTTGCACGGCTATCGCGCAGTCTACGAACCAGCGCAAATGACCCTGTGGGGCCCAACCAACCTTCTGCAGTCACCATCGCTCAGACCGCTCTACGACTCGTTGCCTGCCAGTCTGAAGGATCTGGCCGGGCCTCCTCCTACGCTCCAGGATATTTTGCAACTACCGCTGCGTAGTTTCATAACGGGAATTGGCAACGTGAGCTTACCCGGGCCGTACAATTCCGACAGCGCGTCCCATAGCAATCTATGGCGGTTCCATGCGCAGGATTCCTGGTCCATCCGTCGCGACCTTACGCTCACTTACGGGGCCGCTTACTCGTATCAGACGAATATCTACAACCAGGATCTGCAACGGCCCGCATACCTTGCGCCTATATTTAACGGGGACCTGCGGCCACCGCATCGTGGCACAAACGTGCTTGATCCATCGGCAGGATTAGCTTGGAATGTGGGGAGCAAGAATAAGACCGTTATCCGTGGGGGCGGCGGGATTTATCACGACAAGGTCGATTTCTTCCTCCCGCTTCTGGAGCGTGGTCAACTGGGTCCTTCGGGTAACCAGCGCGTTCCCGTGGATGGTTCCGTGACTGGACTCAGCTTTTTGAGCACGCCAACCACTTTCCGGGGACAGGATCTGCTTCCCATGCTTCCGGGTATACGCTCCATGCTGTCGTCGAAAGTTGGCGATGGCAGCGGTGACCCCAGCATTAGCACAGTCGAGGTTATTAAACAGGCTGACCAACTGTTCGGTCCCAATCACACAACGAGCTCTGCCATTCACGTAAATGCAGGGATCCAACAGGAATTAACGCCGACTCTCACACTCACTGCAGACTACGTCATGCGGCACTACCTGCACCTTGGCGGCCTTGGGGGTCTGGGTGTCTTCCTAGTTGATCAAAATAAATTCAATCGTCCGATAGTGACCGGGGTTGATCCCAATACGGGCGTGGTATCGTTCGTTCGCAATCCCGTGATCCCACTCTGCACGCCCGCACAGGCTGCGGCACTAAACCCTGCAGACCAATGTTCTACCGGAGCCATGACGGTTTACAGCGGCGGGGCCAGTTATCGTTATCAGGCGCTTCAAGTAAAACTGGACAAACGGTTCTCTTCACGCCTGCAACTCACAGCCAGCTATGCATTGGCGAAGAACACTGGATTTGTTGCGGTCACGCAGTACGACAACAACGCTCTGAATTACGGAAATGTCGGCACGCCGCGGCACACCCTAACTGTGAGCGGAGCCTACGATGTGCCGAAGTTTGGTGGAGAGTCGCGCCTGCTGCGTGGTTTGTTGAATACCTGGATGGTGTCGTTTATCGCGGAGGCTGACAGCTCGCCTCCTCTCGATACCATGTTGACGGGGCTGGACCTTGATGGCGACGGCATCAGCACTACGTTGCTCCCAGGAATCGACAGTCACAATCTACTTGGGCAAGGCCTCAGCCAATCTGAATTGCGCGCGCTGGTGGCGCAGTACAACGCAAGCGTTGATGCGCGCACACGAACGATCACCAATTCCGACGGAACACAAACCGTCATTCGTCCGCGAACACCTTTTAATCAGATCATCAGCCCGATCGTGTTGCCGGCGAAATTCTCAAACGGCGATAGCTTTTTCTCGCACGATTTCCGTTTGACTCGGAGGATTAAGATTAAGGAGCGCGTCTCGGTGTCCCTAATCGGCGAGGTCTTTAACCTCTTCAACGTCGCAAACTTAACGGGGTACAGCAATGTGCTGAATCAACCAAACTACGGCCAGCCGAGTGCCCGTGCCGGACAGGCGTTCGGGACCGGCGGTCCGCGGGCTTTCCAGGTCGCGGCGCGGGTGGAGTTCTGAGCGCATGCGAAAACCGAAGCTCTTCGGTCGGTTGCTGCTTTATCTGGCGATCATCTGGCCAGCGGCCAGCCTGGCCTTGAAGACCCCTGCTGCTGAACCCCAGAAAATAGTTTTGGCTCTCTATGGCGGAAGACCCGACTTACCTGCCAATTTTGTCGTAGATGACATTATTCGCTCAACATTAGAAAAGGAATTGGGATCGCATCTCGATTTCTACGCTGAGTTTCTTGACGCCCAGCGCTGGTCGGAAGGGGAGACTGAGTCTGCTGTTCACGACTACCTTCGGCATAGGTACGCACAGAAAAGGCCTAGTGTGATCATCGCCGTTGCACAACCGGCGATAAGTTTCATGCGGTTATATGGCGATGAGCTCTTCCCTGGCGTCCCGGTCGTCGCATTTGGTGCGCTGGAGATGCTGCGCGATTGGGATCCGCGTCGTCCCATTGCGGGAGCGTTGAGCAAAATCGAGATAAAGGGAACTCTAGAGCTTGCACTCCGCTTGCAGCCGCGGACCCGTGAAGTACTCCTTATCTCAGGAGTCTCACCTAGCGATCAATGGTTCCAATCTCTTGCGCGGAAACAGCTCACCGAACTCGAAAATCGGGTGAAGATCACATACGTCAATAATATTACCCTCGACGACCTAGAGAAAACCGTTGCAACGATTCCGGACGGAACCGTAATCCAGTTCCTTTCTATGGCCCAGGATGCGGCCGGAAACAACCTGCTCAGCGATGAGGTAGTCTCGAGGATCGCAGAGAAAGCGCGTGTTCCCACCTATGCTCATGGTGGCATCTATCTAGGCAGGGGAACTGTTGGCGGAGTTGTCACTAATCCTGAAGCATTAGCCCACGAGACCGCGCAACTCACGCTCCGCGTTCTGCAGGGAGAGCGCATTCAGGGTGTTGCAATTCAGGAAAGCAGGTCCACTGTTCCGATGGTTGATTGGCGGCAACTGCGTCGCTGGGGAATCAGCGAGGAGCGGCTGCCGGCGGGAACTGTGGTGCGATTCCGCGAGCCAAGCGTCTGGGACAGCTACAAGTGGTACATCATCAGCGGGATTTCTTTAATCATCCTGGAAGCGGCGCTGATTACCGCCTTGTTATGGCAGCGCACCCGGCGCAGAAAAGCGGAAGCCGAGTTAGCGGCTGCGCTCGTAGTAGCGCAGGAAAGCGAACAGCGTTTTCGCCGTGTCGCCAATACTGCTCCGGTGATGATCTGGATGTCGGGTACCGATAAGCTATTCACCTACGTCAATCAACCCTGGCTTGACTTCACTAACCGGAGCCTTGCGCAAGAACTGGGGAACGGGTGGTTGGAAAACATCCATGGTGAAGATGTGGCAGCATGCTTTGAAACGTACACCGAAGCCTTCGATCGCCGTGAGCCTTTCACCATGCAGTATCGGCTGCGGCGGCACGACGGAGAATACCGGTGGGTGTTGGATAGAGGCATTCCGCGGTTTGATGGGAATAATTCTTTCGCAGGCTATATCGGGTCCTGCGTGGACATTACCGATCGCAAGTTGGCCGAGGAAGCTCTTTCCAGCGTGAGTCGCAGGCTGATTGATGCGCAAGAGCAGGAGCGGACGCGCATTGCCAGAGAACTGCATGACGATATCAATCAGCGCATCGCGATGGTGGGGATCGAGCTCGATGTGCTTCAGCAGAGCCTTCCCACTTCGGGCGCTGTAGTTCGAAACCGCTTCGAACAACTACGGCACCTCACCGCGGATATTGGCGCTGAGATTCAGGGCATATCTCATCGCTTGCACTCTTCGAAACTGGAGTACCTGGGATTGGTGGCAGCGTGCAAGAGCTTCTGCAGAGAAGCGGCCGACTGGCACAAGGTGGAAGTCGATTTTGCAGCCGAGAATATCTCGCCTGCGTTGCCGCAGGACATCTCTCTCTGTCTGTTTCGAGTGCTGCAAGAATCTTTAAACAATGCGATCAAGCACAGCGGCGCCCAGCGTTTTGAGGCACGTCTGCGCGGCACATCTGACGAGATCCATCTCGCTGTCCGGGATCACGGGATGGGTTTTGATCCGGCTGCGGCGATGATTAGCCGCGGTCTAGGCCTCATCAGCATGCGTGAACGGGTCAGCCTCGTGAAGGGCACGATGTTGATTGCTTCGAAGCTGATGGGCGGTACTGAGATTACTGTTCGCGTTCCCCTGGTTGAAAAGATAGTGACTCAAATCGCGTCAGGAGCGGCTTAAGGAGGGCGAGCAAACCCATGGGATGTCCACGAGTATTGCTGGCAGATGATTCGCAGGAAATACGTGAGCGGGTTAAAGAATTGCTTCAAGAAGACTTTGATATTGTTGGCTCTGTTCAAAATGGGCAACAGGCAATTCAGGCTGCCTCAGTCCTTAATGCCGATCTTCTTGTACTTGACATCTCTATGCCGGGACTCAATGGGATTCAGGTTGCTTCTCGATTGTGCGAGTCAGGATGCAGAACGAAGGTCGTATTCCTGACGATCCACGAAGATCGGGATTACGTTGAGGCGGCATTTTCCGCTGGCGCTTCGGGCTATGTTTGCAAGTCCCGCGTTGCAACCGATCTGATCCCCGCCCTCCAAAGTGTGCTGCGAGGAAAAAGCTTCATCTCTCAATTCGGCCAAGGCATAGACAAGACACGCTCTGAGGTGTCGACCACTCCGCGTGCCACCATGAATTATCGAAGTAGATCCGCCGCATCTTCATAGGTCGTTAACGCCGCCAAGAGTGCTCTTCATGTGCATACCAGCCAGATGAGAGATCGACTACTGAAATAGAGCCTACAATCGAAAATCCGAATCCTTAGGAGATGCCTCACAATGTTTTGATCACGTCAATTCGTGGATGGTCGGCGATTCGGAAATTGGCCCGGATTTGTACATTCCGTGTAGCCCGTCACTGTCGAAGAGATCCCGACATCGCTCGAGGCCTTTTTTACTTTTCAGATGCAACGGTGGTTTAATCATCTCGCAGCGCAACAGGCAGCCGGACTCACCCCAGCAAGAGGCGGCCGAAAACAAGACACAGGATCCTTCGCAACGCTCAGGACGACAAGAGTTGCTGGGGACCCGGACGGGACTCAAGGAGGAATTCACAATGAAGAAACTCAATTTTGTTCTTTCGATCACGGCAATGCTCATCTTCGGCGCAACCGCCTTTGCAGCCGCGCCGCAGGACGCGCAAAGCGGCCAACAGCCCAGTGCACAATCAAAAACAGGACACGGTCACGGAGCCGGCGAGGGCCAGGGTCGCGGAATGGGAATGAATCCGGATGCGATGCTCGAGCACATGTCCAAAGAACTGAATTTGACCGACGACCAGAAGACCAAGATCAAGCCGATCCTGGAAGACCAGTCAAAACAAATGCAGGACCTGCGCCAGAATACGTCCGCATCAGAACAAGACCGTCATGCCAAGATGAAACAGATTCACGAGAGCACGATGAGCCAGCTACGTCCGATCCTAACCTCCGATCAACAGAAGAAGCTGGACGAGATGATGAGCCATCGCGGTGAACACGGCCAGGAGCATCAGCACAGCGGCGACGCAACTACTCCAAAATAAAACAGCAGTATTTCGCCGCCAAAAATCGGGAACACATGGAACGCTTTCTCAGGTTCTGTATCCACAAGGGAAGCGTTCCGTCTGTCCCTCCAAGTTTCTGATACACAGCTTTAGAGCAACCACTAGCGCAACCCGAAGTATCTCGAGCACCAGCAACGCCGGATATTCAGAAACTTCAGAACGACTGGGCAATCTCCATGCGCGAATCCAGCGTAAGCGTCGGATAACGTGCTCCCCCGTCAGGTGGCTCGGGATGCTTGGCGGTTACGGTGAAGTCTGCTCCGTTACAGTCGATTGAGTAGGCGTAGCCATCGCGCTCGGTTCTCGACATGGCGAGGGAGCCGGAGGAGATAAGTTCGTCCAGCGGGATGCACTTCCCATTCTGGGAGACGTACATGCGCTCGCCCTGGCCAATCTGCATCAGATCGCTCTTGACGCCGGTGAGCGTAATCTGCTCCCTCGGCCTGCCAGAGACGGGGATCACCCTTCCCTGGAGATACATGAAATAGAGGCCAAAGCCCAGAGTAGCGGTGACCGATAAGACTCCTAGAATGCGCATGGCTACAGTCTGTGTTGGGTTGAATCGGGCCGCAAGGTTAAATCTTGGTCCGTAGCACGTTAGTAACTCGCAGGAGCGCACAAACAGAAAACACCGCATAAGCGGCGAGCTGGAGCGATGCGTTCGTGTGGTTGAGTTGCTCATAATCGGTGTTTCAACTCTGGGCTGAGCAGCTCTCCTGAGGTCCGCATAATTCCAAGGGCCTAAGGTCAACAGCAATGTCCCAAGGCGCTTGATTCACGGGATGATTCTCTCAACGGACGGCGAGCAGAACGGCGACGTACTGCCGCACTTTGCTGACCAAGCCGGGATCAGCCCTGGAGTGGAATTCGGTATTACGCGCGGCCCAATCCAAACTCTTCAATTGATCGACGAGCACAGCACCTTCGACTTGGTCAATCTTGACGGGCAGAGCAAACGGGTAGGGCTTGCGTTTGCTTGTCAAAGGGCAAACTATAGCCAGGCCGCTAGCCCGGTTGTATCGCTCATCGGTAAGCACTAGAGCAGGTCGTCGTTTGGCTTGCTCGCGACCGATCTGGGGATCGAAATCCATCATCACGATGTCCCCGACCTCGGGGACGTAGCGAGTTACCATTCAACAACTTCCTTCCCAACTTCAGCGCCAGTCGAGATCTCGCCGTATCGGTTTTCGGGAGTGATTTGGGATACCAGCTGTGCCAAGGTAGGCAACTTGGATGGCCGGCGTAATTCGACCAAGCCTTCAGCGGCGGCTTCGACCTCTAGCGAATCACCCTCCTTGAGCCTGGCCTTCTCAATCACCGCTTTTGGAATGCGAACGGCAAGACTATTGCCCCACTTCACCATTTGCGCCTTCATAAACCTCTTCCTCCTAACGATACATAGTATATCCCGTTGTATATATGTTGTATATACGAAGAGGAGTTGGCCACTACCGTTCGAACGGTGAGAACAGTTGATTTACGGGCTGTAATTAACAGGGAGAAAAACAGGGAGAAAAAGTTAGCGAAGCGCAAGAATTGCCGAAAATCGCCGTGTTTTGCGAATTTTTGACAATTCCACAAAAAATAACAGGGAAGGATCAGGGAGAGAACAGGGAGGGATCAGGGAGGGATTTGAAAAGAACAGGGAACATTTTGAGCGGAAGTTTGATTACTTCCGATTAGCCCGTCATCCGGGAGCAATCCTGGACTCGCGTTATACCGGCCAACTTCTCGACTGCTGACCACAGTGGGTCGATGACCAAACCGCGAGCAAATATCTGGCTAGCGCGATTTGCTGATGATGTTCCTGAGTAGCACGAGACCTGCTGAGGGCGATCACAACCTAGATGGGCATCGACTGAAATCTGGGCAACGCCGCCAGTGCTTCGGCGATGGCAGAGTTCTTTAGGTAGTAATCGGTGCTAACGTCGCGGCAGATCCATCAGCACTACGTCTGAGCGCTCCTGCACTCGTTCGACGACTAGGTCACGGCCATCCGGAGAGATGTCGAAGTCGCGGATGTCGAAATCTGGAGGGAAGTTGGTCAACTGTCGCTGGGCTCCAGTTGCCAGGTCTATGAGCCACAGATCCTGATCTGCGACAGCAAAGTACAGCATTCGACGGCAAACGACCGAAGTGCCTGTAATTCCGCTCATTACCGTTTGACCGCAAGGCCGAACTATCCGATTGTTGGCCGCACTTCCACCAATAGGAATGCAGCAATCAAGACACGAGCGATAGGGAGGAAATCGATAATGCGACGAACATCGACGTTTTGGCTGGCAATAGGTTTCGCGCTGATCTTGGCTCAAGCTGTGCATGCAGAATCCTGGCACGCGAAGGTCGGGGGCCAAAGTTTCGATGAGGGAGTGCAGGCGCTGGCGTTCCTGCCAAACGAAATGTGGATACACGCCGGGGACAGCATTACCTGGACTTTCTCTGCCAACGAGAATCATTCGGTAACGTTTCTGAAGGTCGGCCAAACACGTCCCACATTTGCGGCCGGCTGCCCCGGCGGCGCACCGCCAAGCGGCACAACACCGGATGGGTCCTCATTCGATGGCATGAACTGCGTAAACAGCGGATTGATCGCAACTCCCGGAACGACGTATACGGTCAACTTTCCCACTATAGGAAATTTCGTGATTGTGTGCCTGCTGCACGTAAACCAATCCGGGACGATCCATGTTCTTGACCAGTCGGCGCCGCTTCCGCACGATCAGGCGTTCTATGATCGCCAAGCCGCGGCAGAAGAACGCGATCTGCTCTTCGATAGAGACGGAGGACTTGCAGCCAAGCTGAGGGAGGGCGGCGCCAAAGGTTTGGATGATGACGATGCCCATGCTCACCAGGGCATGAAGATCGTAGTCATGGGTGCGGGAGAATATGCGCCAACGCCGGGCGGTGCGCAAAGTGTTTCACGAATGCGCTTTGGCCGAGAGAGCATCGCCATCCACGCAGGCCAGACCGTTGAGTGGGCCAGTTCGGACGTCAGCGGCCACTCTGTCCAGTTTGGGCCAGGAGCGTTTGGTCCACTCGATCCGCTGAAAGCCTCGCCTGGCTTGGTTGTATCTCGCGATGCTGACGGCACCGTGCATGCGATTCTCACCTCTACGAGCGATAACCTCTATTCCGGAAGGATTGCTCCGCAATCCCAGGAACGTACCGGATTGGGACAGCTCGCTCCGGGCGCCACTCGGTTCCGCGTGACGTTTACGACTCCGGGAACATATCCCTATATCTGCGCTTATCACGACGAAATCGGGATGAAGGGCGAAGTCATCGTTCGGCCGTGACTCTTCGCGAAATACCCCTAGCAGATCGTTGACGCGCGTGAGCGGCACTTGGGGGGTGTCGCTCGCGCTGCGCCTAGGGACCTTCAATGGGGAGGAGGTCGACAGATGCAACGAAAGTTGATGTGGACTGCCTTGACGACTGCAGCGCTGGTCATCCTCACATTTCAGCGCGCCGGGAGCAGTTCGGCGACCCCGCTGGATGCCAGATTCAGCTCAACAACGCTCGCAGTCGGTCGATTTAGTGAGATCAATGTTGCTCTCTCGAGCTTCACGGCGGCAGAGGATAACCGCATTCACTGGATCTCACGACAGCAGACGCGAGGATCGTCAGACTTGTATGTGCAAAGCACTGTCTGGCAGGCAGGAGGCAGTACCGGCTGGCACACCCATTCCGGACACAGTCTGATCATCGTTACGGCAGGTACGGTGACGGACTACGACGGCAACGATCCTGACTGCAAGCCGTACGTGTACAAGCAAGGCATGGGTTTCGTCGATCCACGGAGGTGACCACATCCACATCCTGCGGAACGAAACCGGCGCTGTGGCAAAAACCATCGCCGTCCAACTGATTCCGGCCGCAGCAAATGTCCACGTTGATGTTGCAGATCCCGGGCACTGCAGCTTCTGAAAAGGGAAGAAGACACAAGGACCCTCGGCTCGAACGAACCCAATTGGAAATTAGACCCGAATCTGCAATGGAGGGAAGAACCATGAAATCAGCAAAGGCGACCATTTTGGGCCTGTCTATCATCGTTCTGATCCCTTGAGCGTAGGTCGGTAACTCCCGAGTCGTCGGCAACTCGGAAGTTAAGCACACCGTCAACACGCTCGACCTCAGAGTATTTTGAATGAGCCCTGTATTCGCGCAGCTCACTGGCGTGCTGCTGAAGCGCTTCGATTTGGCAGAGTCTGAAGACCCGAGAGTGCTGCTTATGTTCGGCCGGATTCTCGAATCTCTTTGGTATCTGCGGTCAACAGCACGATGGCCGCAACGGCACAGGCAATTCCGAGACTGTGCTGAAGGCTTGCGCGTTCGCCAAACAGATGGGGTGTCAGGAAGGCCACGAGTACCGGATAGAGTGCACTCAAAGGTTCTACAATCGATACTTTCCCGCCGTGGCGCAGTGCCAACAACAGAGCCAGGAAGCCAAACGCACACAGAACTCCATTCGCGAGCGCCCAAATCAAACTTGAAGTCGGATATCTCCAGAAAACGTGAGGAAAGGCAACCGCCTGCAGCAGCATGAAGCCAATTGCTACCCACACTAATGCCGCGGCCGGGGCCAGGTGATCAGTCGCAAGCTTCTCAAACAGACCGAGCACACCCCAGGCGATCACTACGATGAGACAAAGCCCCAGCCAAAGGAAGAATTGCATAGAGTCTCAGAGCGAAAATAGAAGAATTGCTAGGCCGGAGAAGCAGAGGCCAGCGATCTGTGACCTGGTTAAGCGCTCCTTCAAGAACACGAGAGCGCATATGACCGTAATGGCCGGATAGAGCGAAGTAATTCCGGTTGTAGCTGCTGTGTTGTCGCCGGTTCGGTAGGCCGCGAACGATGCGAGTCCTCCGCCTGCCAGCAGTACGCCGCTGATCACCGAATAGAGCTTTCCTTTGCGGCTGGACTGCACACTCCCTTTTGCAAATCCTGCGATCCCGATGCTCACGAAAAGGAAGCCGAGCGCAGCGACGAACTGCATCGTTGATGGCGGAAGCTTCGACGATCCTACTTTTGCGGTGATCGCCCATGCTGTCCAGCACACGAGAGACATCAATGAGTACCAGAACCACTTAGCGCGCAAGCGTGTTGCGAATGGCAAGGCCGACTTCCGGAATGACTCGCCGCTCTGCCTGCGGTCGCCCTTCGTTCTGGCGCCAGGCCAGAATTCAAAAGAATCCAGCGTTGAAGATGAGACGGAGAGCCTCGTCTGCGGGAGACTGACGCTCGCGCCTGCGGACTGTATTTTGGGTTCCTCTACGACAGGCATGCAGCGTGGCTCCGGAAGTACAGCAATTCTTTGGGACAATCGTAACGAGGCGTCCGAAGCTCCGAAAGATCACTGAAGTTTGCAGGTCGATCTGAAGTTCTAGGATTAGCGCATAAATCCTGTGCCGACTAGCTTATCGGGGCCTGGTTACGGCAGTAACTCCCAGGCAATTGGAATACGTGCGAATCCACTTCTTAAGTATGTTTGGCGGGGTTGAGACATATTGCAGGCCTACCATTCGGCCGGAGTGCCAGCGAGGGGCTGCTTCGAGCGATATCGGGTCTGCGTCGTGCAAACTCCAGGTAAGGCGAATTCGTTGAGGAAGTTCGATCGTCCGCCGCAGGCGCACCGCCATTCCTCCGCATCCGACATTTACGGTAAGACCATTCAAAGCTATGGTGCCGGTATCGAGCGTCACTCTGGTCACGATCGGAATGCGGTCGCGTAGCGTCACGCGGCGGAAGATCAGCGGAGCGGTCTTGTCCACAGCCGCGCGAATTTCCGTGTCGGCGCATTGCTCCAGCAGGACATTGATGCGCAGATCGGGCAATCCTAGTATTTGCTGTTCGGATCCAACACCGAATATGAGACCACGACCGTCGACAAACTGGGGAAAAGCCTTTAGAGCGGCGATTGCCTTTTGGTTGATGGCGACGGCGCACGCGTTCACGAACTCCCCGTTGTGTGTGAGCTCACTGTCAGACGATGTGATCGTGACGGAGATATTGCGCTGTTCGAAGTAACTGGCGAACTTCTGTATTTTATCGGCGGAAACTTCGATCCCGAAAAGTCTTAAAGCTCGCCGATGCTGCTTGTCGGCAAAAGAAGAAAGACTGGTACCATTCGCGGCACTCGGCTTGACCGTCGCTGTCGTAGTCGCACCGTTGCCCCGGCTGCTCAATTTAGAACCGCACCTCGACTACCGCGGTGGTCTCACGCGGGACGGGCTCATACTTCCACTCTTTCAGCGACTCGATCGCAGCCTGTGCCAGAAGGGGATGACCGCCGATATATTCAGAACGGCGCACGCTGCCCTGCGGACTGATCCAAAGCTTAATCTTGACCATACCATGCAGATTCATCTGCTTCGCGATTTGCGGATATTGTGGGTCCTGCCTGGAGACGAGCTTTCGCTCTTTCCCATCCTGGGCTCCGACACTTCCAATCAGCAGGAGGCTAAGTAACATGATGTATCCGATGTTTCTCATTGATAACCTCAGAACACAAACCGCACTACTGCCTGCAGCAGACGCGGATCGCGAACGCGATCGACGTACCCAAAGGTACTTGTGTTGGTAATGTTTCCGTCAGGATTCAGGAACTGCGTATGGTTAAACAGATTGAATGCTTCACCCCGAACTTCCAGCTTCCATGACTCACGAATTGCAAACGCACGGTGCAAGCCCAAATCAAAGTTGAAAATTCCAGGCCCGCAGCAGATAGTCCGGGGAGCAGTACCGATCTGACCCAGCTGCGCATCCGTGAAGCTGGCGGGATCGAAATAGAGGCCTCCTGTCCGTTGTGGACTTAAGATGTGCAATGGAGCGATCTGGTCGGGTTCACCGGGCGCCAAGTAGTCGATACTACCCATGAGCTCTCGATCACTGGTGCTTGTGAATCGAATCGGGAATCCAGACTGGAACGTCGCAATACCTGAAGTGGACCACCCGTTCAGAATGCGGCGCGCCCAAAGACTTCCATGGAACTGTGGCAGGATCCAGTAATAGCTGACTACGGCGCGGCGTTCAGCGTCGAACAGCGACAGTGATCTGGATCTTGCCGGGTTCAACGGATTCACAATCTCTTCCACGCTCGACGCAGTATCGAGAGACTTACTCCACGTGTACGACGCCAGCAGTTCAAGGCCGTGAGAATAATTGTGCCGAACGAGTGCCTGGAACGAGTTATAGGCCGACTTTGCAACCGGCTGCATGGAAAAGATGCTGGTGAAAACGGGTATGCCGTCGGGAGGACATCCGGCGCCTGTCGTGGGAGCACAGAGAGGTGATGAGTATGGTCTGAGTCCTACCAGAGTGATGTCCGATGAATTGGGCCCGGTGATACTCGGTACAGATCCATACGGCAAGTGCAGAGTCACTCCTGCGGGAATCCCTCCCGCGGGAATCGTGTAGGAATTATCCGCGCCGTACGGACCACACGACTGTCCGGGGATGAGGTTCAGATCCAGACAGGTCTGCGCATTCCCAGGATTCTGATCCATGATGGCGAGCAGGCGGTGTCCCTGGCTGCCGACATATCCCAGCTGCAGAAGCGTGTTCTGGGAGATCTCACGCTGCAACGTCAGGTGATATTGCTCCGCGTATTGACTCGGCAGAGTCTTTGGAAAGTTACCGAATAGTTCGATCGGCCGGAACATAGAGAAATCAACTGGAGTTCCCGGAACGGGATTCAAGACGCCATGGAATGGATTCGGATTTGCCGTTCCGTCCTGCGCCAAGAATGGAGTGTTGAAGAACGGATTGGAGAGAAACGCACTTCCACCAAACGGAGGCTGCGCCGTGAACTGGGCCTGAACCAGCTCTTCCACTCCGTCGTAGAACATGCCCCAGCCAGCGCGAACGCTCGATCGTCCGGGACCTCCGGTTAATTTCGCCAGCGGCCCGCTGCTCCAATTCGGCGACCATGCCAGGCCCAGGCGCGGAGCGAAAGATTTCTTGTACGTGTTTGTCAGTCCAGCGGGAACGCCAGGGTCTCCGGGAAATACCAGTCCAAACGGGAACACTGCATTCGCCGGTCCTTGTGAAGAACAGTCGCTGCTGCCGAACGTGGTTGCTAGAGGATTACCCACATCCAGTTGGCATGGATACATCGCGCTCGCTTGTCCGGGACGGAAAGCCTGTATCCGTTTTCCAGCATCGGCTTGTGGCGTCATCAACTCCCAGCGCAGTCCATAGTTGAAGGAAAGATTCCGTCGAACTCGCCAGTTGTCTTGTCCGAAGAAGGCTACTTGAGCGGTGCGCACATCTTGCGCGTTGGATGAGCCTTGAGCATACGTGTCGGGAAGTCCAAGCAGATAATTCGGAAACAGATTGGCGTAGCCAACATCGTTGGGGCCACCGCCGCTGAATTCGATGTCACCGTTGATGTTGTAGGCGAAGATCTGCGCCATTCGTTCATTTCGCCAGTCGCTGCCGACTTTCAATGTATGCTGGCCAAGCACGCGCGTGAATGCATCGGAAGCCTCGTATACGTTTGCTCCCTGCGAGAAGCTTCCATTTTTGTTATTACCGATGGTGAAGCCGCCTGCGATGTTAACGAATGGCGTGCCTTCACGATTTGCCCCATAGCCGGGAGTAATTCCTAATTCGGGATTGCCAGGAGCGGTGAAGCACGAGGTGGAGGGCACCTTCACGCAGGAGTCCTGCACGAGGTGCGTGGCTTGCGGCGACTGGAACTTGCCCTGTCCCTGGCGGAAATACGCGAGTCGCGCCTCGTTTGTGCTCTTCGCATTCACGGCCCAGCTGTGGAACAGACTCAGTTGCTGGAAACGGCTGGCTGTCTGGTCTCCAAAGCCCGGTATGCTCGCTCCATCTCCCTGGAAGGTTGAAAATGGATTAAGAATGTTGCCATCGGCGACGTAATAATAAAGAGCAAGCTTCTGCTGGCTGCTGAAGTTGTGATCAAACCGCAACGTGCCCTGATCTTGTCTCTGATTGGAATTCGCAGTCGTCCGGTAACTGTTCGTACCCAGGTTCGGCAGCGGTATCAGCGACGAAAGAAGATCGTTCGCAGTCGGATCAAAACACTGCGCTGGAATTGTATTATTCGGGAAGATGCTCGCATATGGTGTGTTCCCCGCGATCTGAGCTCCACCAGCGGCGGCTACCGCGGCTGCGCAGCCGGGTCGCGCATTCAGCACTTGAGCGACGGTGGCATCGCTCAGCGTGCCGGCAAACCCGGCTCCGGCGGAGAAATCGCCAATCCTCTCTTGTGCCGTGGGTACGGGAACAACATTCGAGGTGACGCCCTTGGTTACGTGCCGCCCTTCATACGAGGCAAAGAAGAACGTCTTGTCCTTGCGGATCGGACCGCCCAAGGTGCTCCCGAACTCATTTTGTCGAAACTCGTTCTTTTGTGGATCGAAGTAGCCGCGGGCGTTGAGCGAGTCGTTGCGAATAAAGTCGTAAGCTGTTCCGTGAAAGCTGTTGGTTCCTGACTTCGTGACCACATTCAACACTGAACCAGAGTTGTTTCCCAATTCGGCGTCGTAGTTGTGGGATATAACGCGGAACTCTTGGATTGAGTCGGGCGACGGTTGCACCGCCGGCGCATTCACGAACAATTCGGCTCCGTGAGTGCCATTTACGTTATAAACGTTGGAACGTGCGCGGCCGCCACTGACCGAAACCACTCCCGGCTGGTTACTCCCATAAAAGAGGTTGGCGCCTACGGTGCTCTGTACTCCGGGCTGAAGCTGCAACAACTCGTAGGTGTCTCGCGCCTTCAAGGGCAACTTTGACACGGCCGTATCGTCCATGACCACACCCAACTGAGTATTCGTAGATTCAATGTTGGCACCAGTCTTCCCAGAATGGTCAATTGGATCTCTTGGATTTCCGAGCCCGAGAACCAAGTTGAGATTCACGGCTTGGCCTATGCCCAGGTGTACGTCATGAAGTTCGAGCTTCGGGTGTCCTTCGGCCGTAACTTGGAGGGAATACTCACCGACCGGCAGAGCGGCGATCTCAAAGTCACCGGCTTCGTTCGTACTGGCCGCGCGGATCACCGCGCTGTGACTGTCTTGAGCAATAACAAAGGCGCTGACGACCGGCTTTCCATCCTTATCGTGGACACTGCCGCGCAGGTCTCCACTGTTTTGGGCGAACGCGCTCGCCGCCAGCAGGAGCGCTGCACCCGCCGCTAATAAATGGGGTTTTCTCATTCAAGCCTCGATCTGATCAATATCCGGGTAATCGAGGCTTGTAGCACGGAAAATGCTGATCCGCGACATTACGAAGGTTTTAGTAACTCTCGGTGTTCTTTTCACTGACTAGGTGGCGCACCCTTCGGATTCAGCTGAAGAGCCACAATCCGGAGTAATGGATTCGTCGATCCGATTAGTACTCACAAAAGCGTTTGCGTTGATTAACGCGTCAACTCCCGGATTGTCGGCTACACGGAAGTTATCCAGAAACGGGCTTCGAGGAGATCTCTTCGCCGCAGCACATTCCCAGAAGAGGACTTCTGGCCCGGGGAGTTGTTCAAAGTTAGGAAATTTAGTATCGCAAACGGTCGTAGGAAGTCTTCGTGAGCGGCGCGGAGCCGTTT
>DATMPC010000064.1 GCA_035567895.1 Terriglobales bacterium
TACTGCCTGGTTTGCGGATAGGCTCCGGTTTCAATTCCAGTTGCCAAGTTCGGAAGCGGCGCTCCAGGCGAACCCTACTTACCAATTGGCAGGCGCAAGCTTGGTGCAATATCGAGGAATCCCAGCCGCCATGGTCGTCTATGAGGCTCCGAGCGGAACGATCAGCCTCTTGGTTGAATCCAGCAAAGCGGCTGTCGTGGCTGGGGGAGACGTGAATCATTACGGAGCGCTCATGTTCCACTATCGAAGCGAAGGCAGGCTCAAAGTGATTACGTGGAGCGCCCACAATCTGTCCTATGCTCTTGTTTCGTCGATCGCAAGTTCGGCACAGGAACCCTGCATGGTTTGCCATCAAAGCATGGCAGATCACGGGCAGTTCCGCAGGCAGCCGTAGCGCTGCTTTCATCAACCACTCAGAGCATCGGAATAGGAAACACCCGGAAGTGTCTCTACCTGCGAGCGGTTTGATTGTTTAACTCTCAGCCACAAATTAACGATATGGAGATTTCATGAAAAGAGCAGAACGAATCACATTTGCGCTGATGACTATGAAACGCAATGAAGAGATCCTGCACCTAGAGTCCGATCCGAAGATGTTCGAGGATCGCTTCGCGCGATGCCGCGGGCTACTCCACTTCCTCGCTGCCCGCATTCTTGGCAGTCAAGATGAAGCGGAGGATGCCGTCCGAAACTGCAGGGCTGCGGCTTCGCGCAATCCACCAAGCTTCGAGAGCGAAGGCGCCTTCCGAAGTTGGGTCGCACGGATTTTGATTGACGAAGCTTGTGTGCTTCTCCGCCGAAAACAGTTTTCCTTAATGCGGTCCCCCCAAGAGTCTTCTTACCAACCCGGAAGGTAGGAGCGGTTATCGCTTGTATGGTGACAATGACGCTTACCCCTCGGAAATGTCAGACTGGTTCATGCGAACCAGGTAATATCCTCAGGAATAAACGAATCATTCGACTGTTCCTGCTTACGATGACATGGCGATCAAGGAGCTAGTACAAGTTGCTGGCGTGAGGCAGGTCTTCCGCCGCAGAAATCTGAAATAGAAAGGGTATGTCATGACGCAACCAATGCCACGCATGAGTCTACTTTCCGCAATTCTTATTTTTATGATTACCGCTGTCAGCATTTCCTCTGCGCAGCAGACTAAAGTGATCTCGCCACCCGAGTTCGCAAATCAGGGCAAGAACGATCTCCCCTTCAGCCCGGGAATTCTGGTGGGAGACACGCTGTATGTCTCCGGAGAAATCGGCTTTGACCTCCATACCGGCCAGATCCCAAGAGATTTCGACGCCGAAGTGAAAGCCTGCCTCGACAACATTGGCATCGTTCTAAAAGCGGCTGGAATGGATTACTCGGACGTGGTCTCGGCGCAGGTCTTCCTCACCGATATAGCCCAGTTCGAACGTATGAACGCGGTTTACGCTTCCGTTTTCAAAACGCCGCGACCGGCGCGCGTTACGGTCGGCGTCGCGGCGCTCGCTGTGCCCACTGCTCATGTTGAGATCATGGTCACCGCCCAGCGGCAGGTCTCGAAGAATTAACAGCCGCCGCGCACGCCTGGGCTATCCAACAACCGGTTCTCGAGTCGAGCCCCGTCTGGCCAGATCGAATTCTGTTCGGGCAATGCTGAAACCGTACTTCCGGATCGTGTCACAGCTGAAGTGAGACTCCGAGCGTCCGCTGGTCTGCCGGTTCGCAATTGTTGTCGCCGGCAAGATCGCGACAAGCGACGTGTCGACCACACTTTACAGGACAACTATTGATATCTATAGTTACGGCGGTGGCCCGAGTGAAAGCAAAAATGGACGGCGAAGCAAAACAGAAGCACCTTGTGCATTCGCGCCAGCAGGACGCAGTGGTAAGCATCCTGCACACCGCCCATTATTTGGGTCGTTTTTATTCACCGGTGTTCGATCAACATGGCATCACCTCGCAGCAATACAACGTCCTGCGTATCCTGCGAGGCGCTGGTCTGGGGGGGATTCCGACACTGGACGTCGCAGAGAGGATGATCGAACAGGCACCGGGTATAACCCGCTTGCTGGATCGCCTGGAACGGAAGAA
>DATMPC010000065.1 GCA_035567895.1 Terriglobales bacterium
CAAGCTGCTGGCCGATCGTGACGGCAAGGTGAGCGGGGCCTACGGTTCGCTTACGAACCTTGGAGTGGTAAAGTTTGCGGCGCGGCATACCTTCCTCATCGATCCCAGCGGGAAGGTTGCCAGGGTTTACACCAGCGTCGACCCTGTCCGGCACAGTGAAGAGGTGCTGACTGCTCTGGACCAGATGCAGAAGCAGTAGGGTAGCCGGAACATTGTACGTACAAAGTGTTCCAGTCGGAACATTAGAGCGTTTTTACCGGAACACTGTGGAAATCTCGGAAAACTCGGAAAACCACCTTAAAGCTATAGTGGGTGGGCGGCAAGTGGCTGAGACGAATTGGGTAGGGGAATCGGCCGAGAAAGTGGCAGAAAAACCACAGGGCGAAGGGAAAGCGGCGGAAAAGTGCGAACGAGACTGGCACTCGTTGAGGACGAGTGCTGATTGGCGAACCTGCTCGTGATGCGCTCCTATTTTCTTCGCCGAGAACCGAAGGTCTGGGCCCGCTCCTCCAGAGAAGACGAATTAGATGATCTCAGAGACTCAAGTTCGAGAGCTGTTGGCGCAGAAGGCCGAAACGAAGAACCTTGATTTCAAGCAGTCGTTCAACTGGGACACCGCAAGCTTTGATGAGAAATGTGAACTGGTGAAGGACATCCTCGCATTCATGAATACGCAGGATGGTGGACAGGTAATCATAGGCGTCGAGGACAGCACGTTCCGCCTAATTGGATTGTGCCAAGATGACTTCTCTTCCTTCGATACGACAAAGGTGAATGATTTCCTGCACCGCTACACTGATCCCTCAGCCTCGTGTGAAGTCCAAAAGCTGAGTGCAGATGGATTAAACCTTGCGGTGCTGAGCATCCCTGAATTTCGGGACGTACCGATCATTTGCAAGAGAGATGCGAATTCCAGCAAGGAGACGTCCAGGCTGATTCTGAGAGCTGGAGGTCTGTACGTGCGGACAGAGAAGGCGACCAGCGTAATCGTGCCTTCCTCCGAGGAAATGCGCGATTTGATGAATCGGGCTTTGCTCAAACGCGGCGACCAGCTTTTGGGCACAATTGAGAACCTCCTTAGAGGAAAGACCGTCACTAAGGAACCGGACACGCTCAAATATTCCAAGGAGATTGCAGCCTCACATGTATGGTTCAAGGAGGTCTTGCCTGCTGACTTCGAGAAGCACGGCTACTGGAGACTCGTCTCGATGCCACAAGACTACCGCAGTGAGAGAATTCCGGACATCACGACAGTCCTCAAGTTCCTGTCGGAATCGGAAGTGAGTCTACGCGGATGGAATTTTCCGCACACAGACAAGGACACGAAATCGAACTTCAGCAGCGGAAGGGAGTCATACACTGTGTTTCACCGTTATTTAGAAGCGTACCGAGCTTATCAAAGTGGTCTGTTTATCTGGCAGGGCGCTTATCGGGAAAATGAGCCCGATTTCGTCAACAGGTATGGAAAAGCTTTGAGTTTTGTGAACGTGATCTATGAGATCACCGAGATGTTTGTATTCCTCAAGAGGTATTACGAACGCGTCTCACCGGAGGACAGCATTCATGTCTCAATTGAATTGACCGACATCAAAGATCGTTCTCTTGCCGCGACCGACGTTGATTCCGCGTCCCTGCTTGGAAGCTTTTATTCGAGGGAGCCTAGCCTCTGGATCGATCGCGATTACACGGTGTCCGAAGTACGAGCATCTGCTGAGGAACTCGCAATCAAGGTTGTGAAAAAGATTTTTGAGGTGTTCAACTGGAATTCTCCTGACCCAAACATGATTCGGGGCTGGCAGCAGAGGCTATTGAGCAGAACACTGTAGTGAGGGGACCAACCCGCCCGCAGCAGTGGCGGCGCAAGGTGGACCAGCCCCCCATCAAACGAATGAGAATTTCGGCAATCCAAGTTCTGATAGCGTAGTCACCACTGAGAAGCGATGGCACACCGCAAGGGCATTCTGACGGACGTTGTCACCAGCGTTCTGACCACCTCACGACGGCGCTGCTGTTTATGCTTTGCGTTGCGAGGAGATGAGGGCCAGAAGAAAGGCCAAATCGCACATCTTGACCACGACCCGTCCAACAATGACTCCGGCAACCTAGCGTTTATGTGCTTGGAGCATCATGATCAGTACGACACCAAGCCTAGTCAATCCAAGGGCTTCACATTACAAGAGGTGAAGCGCTATCGCGCGGAACTACTTGAGTTTCTGGCCCAAGGTTTGTCGAAGCCAGACCCCGGACCCTTACGAGGAACTGTGCACATCGCCCTATCGGAGCTGATGGCGATTGTTCTCACCCGATTGCGAAGGTCCTTTCCTTTACAGAAATTCCGGATCGTCGTGGAAGAGTCAGTTGCAGAGCAGTCCTACCTCAAAGAGTATGCCGCGATTAGCGGCATCGACCGGGAGGACAATTCGACGGTCTACTTTGGCGACTATTGCATTGCGAATGTCCATCTGTTTTTGACCTGGTATTTCGAAGCAGTCGAGATCGGCTCTGGGAAGAAGCGATTCTCGTATGAAGAGGACTTCTATGGCCTCCTTATGGATTACTTGTGCAGGACCTTCGACAGTGATATTGAGTTCTGGTCGGTGAGCCTAAGGGCCAATGCTTGGATTGATTCGGCGCAGAACACCGAAATCCGATGCAGAGAGGGTGAATTCCAGATTTCGGTGGACGAGAGCTCAGATGCAGCTGAACCTGGACCATAACCAGACACTTCGAATCCCCACGCTGGGATTTTGTAAACAGTCTGCAGACGCAATAGCCGTGTTGACTTGACCTCAATTTTTCCCGACTGCATTCTTTTCGTCCGCGAGGTACATGTCAGCGACGTGTTCGGCGATTGCGCCGGGCTTGGCCTCCGCCAGATTCGCCAGCACTACCACCGTCAACTGATCATTTACGTAGCGTGCGATTGCGGACTTGAATCCCTGCCAGGCGCCGTCGTGGCTGACTACGTGGTGTCCGTGCTTTTCCTCGATGAACCAGCCAAAGCCGTAGCCGTCTTTGTTTGGCTGGCCGTTTTTCAGCTTTGCTGGAGTCCACATTTGGTCCAGGCTCGAGCGCTTCAGCAGCTTTTCGGTGTAGAGCGCGGCGTCCCACTTCGCGAGATCCAAGATGGAAAAGTAGAGGCTGCCATCGGCCGTGGTGTTGACCGTGGGCGCTACCCATTCCTGGTTCTTTAGTTCGCCTTTGACCAGGCGGTAACCGGCGGCGCGGTTGGGGACGATGTCGGCCTCGCTGATAATGCGCGTGGTCTGCATTTCGAGCGGATGGAAGATTCGCTGTTGCAGGAAGTCTCCGTAGAATTCTCCGGTGACGCTGTGAATCAGAATTCCCAGAGTCAGAAATCCCAGATTGCTATATTCCCACTTGGTGCCGGGAGGGTAGGCCAGCGGCATGCCCTCGACCACCTTCAGCAGTTCGTCTTCGGTCCAGTCTTTGCGGAAGTCGAATTTCTCGGGATAGTCGCCAAATCCCGCGGTGTGGCTCAAGAGTTCGCGCACCGTTACTTCCTTCCAAGTGCCCGGAGCGTCTGGAAAATACTTGGTTAGCGGGTCGTCGAGGCCTACCTTGCCCTCCTCGACCAGCATCATCACCGCGGTCGCCGTGAATTGCTTGCCGACTGATCCCGACTGGAAGATCGTCTCCGGTTTTACCGGGACTTGCAGTTCCACGTTGGCCTGGCCGAATCCCTCGGCCTGCACGATCTTGCCTCCTCGCGAAACCAGAAGCGACACTCCCGGAATATGCTGGCGTTGCATTTCGCTCCGCACATAATTCGAGACGTCTTTCGAAACGGAAGTGGTTTGGGCTCGTGCAATCGACGGAGCGATGTATGACAAAGCGAATACGGCGGTGAAGGCTGCACACAAGGGTGCATGGCGATGGAGAAGACCGCGGGGGCGTTTTGTCATGGGTTTCGGAATTGCGGGCACCAGTCTACGGCTTGTTTTGCGGCTTAGGCAAATCAGATGGGATCGGGGGTATCTCAAGTTGCCGGCCTTGACGAGCGGGTCGTCGACTGGACAGCCGAGAGCGGCTGCCCACATGATCATCTCGGGATATTGGACAGAGCGCGCGATTTCTGAATTACTTCGGGACTGAATCATGTTGTGGCGAGGGTGTGGCCGGAATATCGATTCGGAAGACGGATCCCTTCCCAATCTCGCTCTTTACTGCGATGGAGCCCTTGTGAAGGTGGATGATCCATTGCGCGATGGCCAGACCGAGGCCGGCTCCGCCGAGTTCGCGGCTACGGGCCTTGTCGACGCGGTAGAAGCGTTCGAAAATTCTGGCTTGGTCCTCGGGTGCGATGCCGATGCCGGTGTCTTCGACGGTTACGACGACGCTGCCCTGCTCCTCGTTCTTTGCGGCCGAAAGTGTCACTCTCCCCGGCGCGAGCGTGTACTTGATGGCGTTGTCGAGGAGAATGTCGATCACGCGGCGCAAGGCGTTTTCGTCCCCCATTACCGGCAGGCGTTGAACGTCCAAGCGCTCCTCGAATTGCAAATTCTGCTGGGACGCGACTGGATTCCACTTCGATGCGGACGCGCGCAAAGTTGTGAGCAGGTCGATCGGATGAATGTCGAGCGCTTCGCGGCCGGAATCCGCGCGCGCCAGAGCCAGAAGCTCCTCAATGAGCTTGGCCGTGCGATCTGCTTCCAGAAGAATGTGGCGCAGCGCCTCCTGGTATTCAGCCTCATTCCTTGATCGGCGCAAGGCCAGCTCGGCTTCGGTATGGATGAGCGCGATGGGGGTGCGGAGTTCGTGCGAAGCATCGGCGGTAAACTCCGTGATCCGCAGGAAGGCTGATTCGATCCGCCCCAGCATTTCGTTCAAGGTATCGGAGAGCCGTTGCAGCTCGTCGCCCGTATGCAATTGCTCAAGCCGGCTGCTCAGGTTGTGGCCGGAGATGGTGCGGGCAGTGCGGGCCAGGGCATCGACCGGGGCCAGGGCTCGACCACTCAGCCAATAGCCGCCCGCCGACGCACCCAGCAGCAGGAGCGGTGCGAACCACAGCAGGTACCTGCGGAAGTCATCGAGGGTCTCGATTTCTTCGTGCATGGGGTGCCCGATTTGAACCATGTACACGCGCCCACTCACGTCCATCTGCTGGCTCATCAGGCGGAAACGCTGGCGCCCCAGTCTGCGATTTTCGTAACGCGGCCTGCTTAACTGGCCGGGTGAGAGCGGGGGGAGAGGATGCTCTTCGAGAAACCGTGAACGATAGATTGAGTTGCCGCCGGAGTCAATGATTTGCACATAGTCTTCGGAGCGTTCGATCTTATAGTCTTCACTGAGCTCTGCCTGTAACTGCGCCGTGGATACATCCTTTCGAGCTTCCAGGAATCGCAGCAGGTCTGCGGCCTGGCCTTCGAGCGCGGTGTCGGCGATGTCGTACAAGTTCTGGCGCAGTATGAACCACATGCCTGCGCCAAAGATCAGTTCGGCGAGCAGGAAAATCGCCAGGTACCAGAGCGTCAAGCGCAAGCCGATGGAGAGTTTCCTCATCCGATCCGCTCCTCACGAATCATGTAGCCCACGCCGCGCACGGTGAGAATCAGTTTGGGGAGGCCTTCGCGATCCACTTTGTGGCGGAGCAGGCGGACGAAGGCATCGAGCGTGTTCTCCTCGATTTCCCTTTCGAAGCCCCACACCGATTCGATCAGCGTGTTTCTGGGAACGACTTTGCCGGCGCGGAACATCAACCGCTCCAGCAGGCTATATTCTGTGCGGGTCAGGATGATAGGAACTCCAGCGCGGGAAACTTCGCGCGACTCCGGATCGAGAATGAGATCGCCGACCTGCAGCCGGTTCTGCGCGCGAGAGGTAGCACGGCGCTGAATCGCGCGCAGTCGCGCCAGCAATTCGTTGAAGGTGAACGGCTTGGTGAGGTAGTCATCGGCGCCCGTGTCCAGACCGCGGACAACATCTGCAACTGAATCCTTGGCGGTGAGCATCAGCACTGGCGTGGCGACTCGTTCCTGGCGAAGCCTCTTGGCCAGTTCGAAGCCATTCATCTTCGGCAGCATAACGTCCAGCACGACCGCGTCGAATTCATAAGCATGCGCGAGTTCCCAGCCTTCGCTGCCGTCCGAGGCACACACCACGGTGTGGCCCTCTTCGGTCAGGCCCCGGCGCAGCAGTTCCAGCATGCGAGGTTCATCTTCAACCACAAGCAGCTTCACAGGGTCTGGTTGTATCACACTCCGGGCCAGGACACTGCGTGGATTCCCCACCTCCTAATTTATTCACAGCAACCTGAAGATTGAATGAAGGAGGTGGGCTGGGGCTGGAGCGAGGCACTAACAATGCGGGCAGACGCTTGCGGGAAAGAGGAAACTGGCGGAGAATCATTGACCACGATCGTTTCTGCTCGTGCCGGAATTCGCCACTAGCTCTTATGTTCAGTGAACCTTCACTTTGCAAGCTCGGACGGCGGCCGGGCCGCCGCACACGGAAGTCGTAAGCAAAAGGGCCGCGAAAAGTTTGACTCCTCGGGCAGAAGAGTTCACCCTCAACATCGCAGGAGTGCGGTGGTTGTCTTGGTTGGAGGTCCCGGCATGAAGCAGATCATTTCACGGCTGGCGGCGTTTTTGGTGAGTGCGTGCATGGCAGCGTCGATTGCCGCCGGGCAAACATCCTCCGCCGCCGTAGATGCGGAAGGTCATCAGTGGTGGCAGCACGCAGTGTTCTATGAGATCTATCCTCGCAGTTTTGCCGATAGCAATAACGACGGCGTAGGCGATCTGAAGGGGATTACGTTAAAGCTGGATTATTTGAAGGATCTGGGAGTGGATGCGATCTGGATATCGCCCTGCTTCCCTTCGCCGCAAGTGGACTTTGGATACGATGTTTCCGATTACGAAAACATTGATCCGATGTACGGGACGCTGGCGGACTTCGACGTGCTGGCCAGCGAAGCCAAGAAGCGAGACATCCACATCATCCTCGATTTTGTCGTCAATCATTCCTCGGATCAGCACAAGTGGTTTCTGGACTCGAAGTCATCGCGCACGTCCGCCCATCGCGACTGGTATATCTGGCGTGATGGAAAAGGACCAGGAGAGCCTCCTAACAACTGGGTCTCGACGTTTGGAGGATCGGCGTGGAAACTCGACCCGGCCACCAATCAGTACTATTACCATTATTTCTATGCCGAGCAGCCGGATCTGAACTGGCGTAACCCCGCAGTCAAAGATGCTATGTTCGATGTGGAGCGCTGGTGGTACAAGCGCGGCGTGGCAGGGTTCCGTCTGGATGCGGTGGATACGCTGTTTGAGGACCCGGACCTGCACGATAACGCCATCCTGGGTCCCGGCAAGAACGCCTTCGGAGATCCGATCGAGCAGGAAAACTACAACAAAAGGTTGCCCGAAGTGCACGACGTCCTGCGCGGATTGCGCAAGGTTGCAGATGAATACGGCGCGGTTCTGATTGGCGAGACCTGGACGTCGAATATCGCCGAACTGAACGCCTACTACGGCAAAGGCAATAACGAACTGCATTTGCCCATGGATTTTCTTTTTACCACAGTCGACAAATTGTCGCCTGCGGAATTCCGCAAGCAGATTGCGTCGGTCGACGCCGCTTCTGGCTGGCCGACCTTTGTGATCAGCAACCACGACAAGGTGCGCTCCTATGATCGCTATGGCGACGGCCAGCACAACGACCAGATCGCAAAACTGATGGCTGCGCTTTACCTCACGCTGCGCGGTAGTCCGATCATGTATTACGGAGAGGAGATCGGAATGAAAACCACGCCTCCCACGCGGAAGGAGGATGTGAAGGATCCAATCGGGCGCACGGGCTGGCCGGACGAGAAGGGCCGCGACGGCGAACGCACTCCGATGCAATGGGATAGCACCGAAAACGCGGGTTTTTCCAAGGGGACGCCGTGGCTTCCGGTTCCTCCGACGTACAGGACGCACAACGTGGCGGATGAATCAAAGGATCCGAATTCCGTTCTGGAGTTCTACAAGAAGGTGCTCAAGCTGCGGCACACCAACCGGGCCCTGCTCGACGGAAACTACACCGCAATCAATGAGAGTGATGCGAACGTGCTCTCCTACCTGCGAGTTTATAAAGACCATGGCGTGGTGGTTGCGCTGAATATGTCGGGCACGCCGCAGAAGATGAGCCTCGAGTTGAAGCGCAACGGCTTCGCTTCGGCTAAGCGCCTGTTGGCGACTGAGACATCGGGAGCGCAAGGGGACGAGGTTTCGTTGGAGCCCTACGGGGTTTTTATCGGCGAGCTCACGAAATAAGCCGGAGGTCAGATTGTGAGCCACCGACTGGGGCCAAATTTGGCCCAAGTTCGCCCCATTCAAGTCCCAGCCCGCCCGAACCGCTTATCCGTATAGATCACTTTTTCGATTTGGAGGGCTCATGATGTGTTCTCCTTGGTTGTTGTCATTGTCGTCCCCGATATAGGGTTTTCTTGCGTGCTACTCCGGGCCTTGATGCTCAAGATTTCACACAGGCGCATCGAGGGCGATTCCTTGAGGCGTGCGGGAAACTCGATAACTTGTCCTGACGTAGAACCTGTCCTCCTCGTAGTTCGTGGGAAGAGATCTCGGACATAAAATTCGATGACTTTAGCATCTTCCCACGCTTATGCGGCGCCGCTCCGAGCATCTCGTGCGGAACGCGAGCCTCCTCTAACGGCAGCACAGTCCTGACGTCGGTGACTGATTCTCCGCTGCAAGTGCGTTTGCCGGCACTAGTCCGGAGGGTTCTCCTGCATATCTGAGAAGCAAAGCAAATGCCAACTTCCGAGCGCGGTTAAGACAGAGGTAACGGGGCGTTTCCTGCGACGAATGTCAAAACAAGGGACAGCTTTCTGGCACTTGTGCCAGAAAGTGTGCATTGCGATAGCAGGGCGTTCGAAGAGGCTGATCGATGCCATGGATCTCGCCACAAGATTAGTTCTAGGTCGACGCGGAAATGCTTCAACTTCAGGCTCTACGAAACTTCCGGTCCCCACTTTGATACGAAAGTATCGGCGATACCATCGTCCAATTGTTTTGCATCCAGGCTTCTGGTTTGATTACCTAGTTGGCACCACGGCAACTCCGGAGGAGAGATGGAGCTATCGAGGGTGTAACCGATTTGCCCCTGCCAACTCTATTCTTGTGAGGGGAGTAAGCATGCACAAGGGATTTGATTCACGATTGGAGCAGGCTTGGTGGGCACTGCGGATCGGGCTCGGCGTGGCGCCGTTCCTGGCAGGCCTGGATAAATACTTCAACCTTTTAACCAACTGGACCGGATACATCAGTCCACTGTTCCTGAAAATACTGCCGTTCAGCGGACAAACACTCATGCACATCGTCGGCGTTATCGAGATGATCGTGGGCCTGGCGATTCTGACCAAATGGACGCG
>DATMPC010000066.1 GCA_035567895.1 Terriglobales bacterium
CTCCAAACTTAAATCAGCCAGTTCGCAGCCTCGATCGAGGCAAGCACTTACGGCCTTACCGATACACTCGTGGGCCGTGCGGAAAGGAACTCCCTTCGCAGCAAGATAGGTAGCAGCGGCCATGGCGTTCATAAACCCACACTCGGCAGCAGCGCCCATGCGAGCGAAGTCGAACTCGCAGTCGCGCAAGAAGCCGATCGCAGTCTGTACGCACTGCAAAGATGTATCAGCCGTCTCGAACACCGGCTCCTGCGTCTCCTGCAAATCTTTGTTGTAGGCAAGCGGCAGACCCTTTGCGGTCATCAACAAAGAGGTCGCTGCTCCGGCAAGCCTTCCCGATTTGCCACGGATCAGCTCCAAGGCATCGGGATTCATTTTCTGCGGCATCGCACTGCTGCCCGTCGAGTAAGTTTCGGGCAAGCGCACGAATCCGAATTCACGTGTGGAGAAGAGAATCATCTCTTCCGCCCAGCGGCTCAGGTGAATGCCGAGCAACGAAGCTGCCTGTACGAACTCAATCGCAAAGTCACGATCGCTAGTCGCGTCGATGCTGTTGGCTGTGGGAGCAGTGAACCCGAGTTCCGCGGCCATAGCTTGCCGATCCAACGGGAGCGTCGCTCCTGCAACTGCTCCAGATCCCAAAGGACAGAAATTCAGCCGTGCGCGGCAGTCTTGTAGGCGTGAGTGATCGCGCAACAGCATCTCCGAATATGTGAGCAGCCAGTGCGCGACCAGCACAGGCTCTGCGGCTTGCAGATGCGTGTGCGCCGGCATCGCCGATTTTCCGGCTGCCTTGGCTTTCTCGGTAACTACATCCACAAACTCGACAAGCTTGAGGCCAAGCTGATCGATCGCGTCACGCACGAACAGGCGCAGATCGGTAGCAATCTGCTCATTGCGGCTACGTCCAGCATGCAGCTTCAGGCCAACGTCACCTGCGAGTTCGACCAGCCGGCGTTCGAGGAAGTGGTGAACATCCTCCGCTTCGCTATCTTCGAGAAATCGCGGATCGCTCTCCACGGCATGCTTTACATGCGCAAGCGCGTCGAGCAGCGACTTCAGTTCGGTCGGAGAAAGAACGCCGACGCCAGCAAGCGCACGAGCGTGCGCACCGCTGGCCGCGATCTCCTGCGGCAGAAGTCGCTTGTCAAAGGGAAACGACCGCTGCCACTGCTCGAATTCCGGATTCAGCGGCCGGCGGAACCGGCCCGACCACATCTTCACGCCGACACAACCTCCTCTTCAGGAGTAGCTTTGCGCAGGATGGCTCGTGAACGCGCAGGCAGCCCAAGAATGCGGATAAAGCCGGCAGCGTCCTTCTGGTCGTAGCTTTCGCCCATGGTGAAAGACGACAGATCAGTCCGATAGAGCGAGTACTCCGACTTGCGGCCAGTAACAGAGACATTGCCTTTGTAGAGGCTCAATCCCACAGTGCCTGTGACTTCTTTCTGCGTGCTGCTTACGAATGCATCGAGCGATTCGCGCAACGGCGTGAACCAAAGTCCGAAATAGACGAGCTCCGCATATTTCAGCGCGAGCTGCTGCTTGAAGTGCATCAAATCGCGATCGAGGCACAACGCTTCGAGTTCGCGATGAGCAGTGAGGATGAGCGTGCCGCCCGGAGTCTCATAGCAGCCGCGTGACTTGATGCCGACGAAACGGTTCTCGACCAGATCGACACGACCCACACCGTTGCGCGCGGCGATGTCGTTCAGCTTTTCAAGCAGCGCAACAGGAGCGAGGCTCTTCCCGTTTATGGAAACGGGCACACCATGGGCGAATCCGATCTCTACCTGCTCTGCTTTGTCGGGCGCGGTCTGCGGAGAGTTAGTCCACTGCCATGTCGTCTCCAAAGGAGCGTTGGCTGGATCTTCGAGTTCGCCGCCTTCATGGCTGATATGCAGCAGGTTGCGGTCGCGGCTATGGATCTTCTCGCGGCTCGCTGCGACGGGAATTCCGCGGCTCTCGGCGTAAGCGAGGCAGTCCTCACGCGATTTCAGGTCCCACTCGCGCCAGGGCGCGATCACCTTCAACTGCGGAGCGAGCGCTTGATACGCATGCTCGAAGCGCACCTGATCGTTGCCCTTACCCGTGCATCCGTGTGCAACGGCAGTAGCGTTTTCTTCGAGCGCAACTTCTACCTGATGCTTGGCAATCACCGGACGAGCGAGTGACGTGCCCAGAAGATATTTGTGCTCGTAAACCGCTCCGGCCGCGATGGCCGGGAAGACGTAATCGGTGAGGAACTCCTCGCGCATGTCGCGTACGACGACTTTCGAAGCGCCGGTCTTATAAGCCTTGGCGACGACGGCATCAAGGTCTTCACTCTGTCCTACGTCCGCAACCATGGCGATCACGTCATAGGCATAGTTTTCCTTAAGCCACGGAATGATGATGGAGGTATCGAGTCCTCCGGAATAAGCAAGTACAACTTTCTCAGGCATGAACTCTCCTTGGTTTCTTCTGGCCGGCGGAAATACGCGGTGCATTTCCGCCGAGCAACATCAGCATGATGGCCTTCTGGACATGCAGCCGGTTCTCGGCCTGGTCGAAGACTACCGAACGCGGTGAGTCGATTACGGCATCCGTGACTTCTTCTCCGCGATGCGCGGGCAGGCAATGCATAAAGATCGCGTCCGGCGCGGCGTGGGTAAAGAGCTTGTCGTTCACCTGGTACCCGCCGAAGATCTGTTTGCGGGATGCCGCTTCATTTTCCTGGCCCATGCTCGCCCAAACGTCGGTGTAGATCGCGTCGGCGCCGTTGACAGCTCTTTGAACGTCGGTGAGAAGCTGGATCGTTGCCCCGGTTGTCGAAGCAATTTTCTTCGCTTGTTTCACGATCTCCGCCTTCGGGCTATAGCCCTCGGGAGTAGCAACGCGGATCGTGCTCCCCAGACATGCAGCCGCCAGCATCAGGGAATGCGCCACATTGTTGCCATCGCCAACGTAAGCGAGCGTCACGTTGCGCAGGTCGCCGAATTTTTCCTGAAGCGTGAGGTAGTCAGCCAGCGCCTGGCAGGGATGTTCGAGTTCGCTGAGCGCATTGATCACAGGGATGCTCGCGTGCTCGGCCATTCCGGTGACAGTCGAGTGAGCAAACGTGCGCAGCACCAAGCCATCGACCCAGCGCTCGAGGTTATGAGCGATGTCGCTGAGCTTTTCGCGCGCGTCGATGCGCGAGGCTGTCTGATCGACAAAGAACGCGTGTCCGCCCAGGCTGGTGATGCCAGCTTCAAACGTGAGCCTTGTGCGCAGCGAGGGCTTTTCAAAGAACATCACTACTTGCTTACCCGCGAGAGCTCCGCGAAAGTCCACGGGACGCGCTTTCATGAGGGCCGCCAAATCAAGTACGGAGCTAATTCCTGACGGACCGAGATCGCTGATGGAAATCAGGTCCTCACACCACGATTGCATCTCTGGCATCGGGCTTACCGGGATCTGAGTTACGGGTCGTGTGCTCAATGTGTGCTCCCTTGCGCAACCAGTTCACCTTCCGGGGACACTGGCGCTTCTTTCTGGATGTAGTGCTTCTCGAGCTGCTTGAGTGTTGCCTCCAACGACTTCACTACTTCATCAATGTGCTTCTTCGCGATCGTGTATGCCGGTAGAAAGCGCAGCGTAGTTTCGTGGGTGCGATTGATGATCACCCCGCGCTCCAACATTGCCGGAACTACTGCTTTGGCCAAATCAGCGGAAGTGAGTTCGGCCGCGACCATCAAGCCCAGACCGCGCACTTCGCGAATCGATTTGTGCTTTTTCTTGAGCGCTTCGAGCTTCTTGACGAAGTACTTGCCCAACTCGCGATTGGACTTGATTAGCTTCCTCTTCTCGATTTGATCGATCACTGTGCAAGCAACGGCACATGCCAGCGGACCACCACCGAAGGTAGTGCCGTGCATGCCTGGCTTAAGAGCGCTGGCCGCTTCATTCGTGGTCAGCAGCGCGCCAAGAGGCAAGCCGCCAGCGATCGGCTTCGCGATGGTGACCACGTCCGGCTTGATGTCGTAGTGCTGATAAGCGAACCACTTTCCGGTTCTCCCGAGCCCACTTTGAATCTCGTCGATCAGGAGCAGAGCACCGCTACCTGCAGTCAGCGCTCGCGCGGTCTCCAGAAATTCGCTGGATACGAGCTGGATGCCACCCTCGCCTTGCACCGTCTCAATCGCAACCGCGCAGACGCTGTCGTTGAACTTCTGTTTCAGATCCTCGACGTCATTGAATGTGACAAACTCGATGCCGGGAAGAACCGGTGCATACGGATCGCGATATTTTGCCTGACCTGTGGTCGAGAGCGATCCATAGGTGCGGCCGTGGAAAGAATTCTCCATCGCCAACACCCGCCACTTAGGCTCCGATCCGGTGGGTGCTTTCTTCTTTGCGTAGGCGCGAGCAATTTTGAGCGCTCCCTCCCAAGCCTCGGTGCCGCTGTTCGAGAGGAATACCCGATCGAGGCCGGAGATCCGCGTCAACCGCTCAGCGAGAGGCGCGGTGAACTCGTGGTAGAAGAGGTTCGACGAGTGAATCAGGCGGGCCGACTGCTTCGCGATCGTCTTCAGCACCGCGCGATCGCCGTATCCCAGCGCATTCACGCCGATGCCAGTGATGAAGTCGAGATACTTGCGGCCGTCGGCATCATAGAGATAGACGTCCTTGCCGCTCTCGAGCAACAGCGGAACTCGATCGTAGGTAGGCAACAGAAGCTGCCCTTCCTTCTGTTTTGCTTCGGCCAGTTTCATGCCACCATCACCTCGGTGCCACAGTCGATCTTGCAGGTATAGAAGTCCGGAAGCAGCGCGACTTCGCTCGCCGGAAGAATGCGTACGCGACCTACTCCGCGGCGCAGCGCCTCCTGGCACGCTTCCAATTTGGGAAGCATGCCGCCACGCACGACGGAAGTTTTCACGAGGTCTTCGATCTGCTTCATCTGCAGCCAGCGAATCACCGATCCGTCAGCGCTCTTCACACCGGCAACATCGGTAAGGAAGATGAGCGCATGCGCGCGGCAGGCCACTGCACACGCAGCGGCGGTCTGATCGGCATTCACGTTGTAGTACTCGCCGTCGGTGCCGAGAGCAACGCTGGAAATGACGGGAATCCCGCCTGCGTTCCAGATCGATTCGATCCAGCGCGGATCGGCCGAGCAGATTTCACCGACATAGCCGAGATCAGTACCATTCGTCTTCTTCTTGCGCGCGCGAAAGCTTAGACCATCGGCGCCGCAAATGCCGATGGCAGCCTTACCCAGCGCGCCGATTTCGGCGACAAGAGCCTTATTCACCTTGCCGGCCAGAACCATGAGAGCAACGTCCCGCGTTTCCGAGTCGGTAACGCGCAGACCGTTTACGAAATTGCTTTCCTTGCCCAACTGATGCAACGTGCGCGTAAGCTCAATACCGCCGCCATGCACGACCGCTACCTGGTGATGCTCGCCGTCGGCGAGTTCCACAATGGCACGCGCACACTTGTGCACGAGTTCCTTGTTGTCGAGCGCCGCGCCGCCGATCTTGACTACAACTTTCAATTCAGGCCGTCCTTTTCATCGAAACCGAACATCACGTTCATGTTCTGCACCGCTTGGCCGGCAGCGCCTTTCATGAGGTTGTCGAGGCACGAGACTATGACCAAGCGCTTGCCATCGGGGCTCAGGTTGAATCCCACATCGCAATAGTTGGTGTGCAGCGAATAGCGAATCTGCGGTAGCTTGGTGCCAAAGAGGCGAACCCAAGGTTTTCCCACGTAGAACGTGGCGTAAATCGACTCGATTTCCGCGGGAGTCATCGCCTGTTCAAGCCGCACGTAGGTCGTCGAAAGAATTCCACGCGGAATGGGAAGCAGATGCGGCGTAAACGTCAGCTCGTCGTCCTGCAGATTGAGCTGCTCAAGGATTTCTCCGAGATGCCGGTGTGTGAAGACGCCATACGCCGAGAGATTATCGGCTACTTCCACAAAGTGAGTCGTAGCCGTAGGCTGCTTGCCCGCACCCGAAACTCCCGATTTGGAATCGCAAACGATCCCTGCGCTGCGATTGACAACCCCCGCAGCAACCAGCGGAGCCAGTGCGACGATGACCGAGGTCGCATAGCAGCCCGGATTCGCGACAAGCGTCGATCCAGAGATTTGCTGCGAGCGGAGTTCGGGCAGTCCGTACACGGCCTTACCGGCAGTCGTGCTAGCCACTGCCGGATCAGCATCATGAAAGCGGTAAATCGCGAGATGAGATTCCTGCTTCAATCGCCACGCACCGCTGAGGTCAACGACGCGCATGCCGCGCTTGAGGGCCTCAGGAGCCCACTCACGCGAGGTCTCGTGCGGAGTGGCGAGGAAGAGCAGATCGACTTGGCTGTCGCTCAGCTTCTGCCAGTCGAACGGATGCACGCGCAGTTGGCCGTTCCCAAGCACGTGCGGGTAGTACTCAGTCAGGTCGGCGGAGTTTCCGGACTCGCGAGATAAAAGTAAAGGTTTCGCTAGGCGAGGATGCCGTCCGAGAATGCGCGCGAGTTCAAATCCGGCATAACCGGTCGCGCCAACGACCGCGGTCTGGAGTTGCGCGCTCACTAAGCAAGCATCTCCCTTATGCGGTTCGCCAGACGCTGCGCGTGTTGTTTGTCTTCGCAAATAATCAGGATGGTGTCGTCGCCGGCGATGCTTCCCAGCATCTCCTCCCAGCCTTCAGCGTCGAGCGCTGCCGCAACGGGCTGGGCGCTGCCGACACTGGTCTTGACCACAAGCTGGTTCTGGGCCTCGTGGACGCCCAGCACAAACTCCCGAACCAGTCGCTCAGCGGAGGGAAGCCCTGCCTCACCTGCTGCCTGCGCGGTAAGGGAATAGCCGGTGCCGGTCTTGATAATTCCAAGCTCGTGGATGTCGCGCGAGAGGGTAGCTTGGGTGACCTGCTGCCCCTGGCGCGCAAGAGCGCGCCTCAGCTCCTCCTGGCTTGCGACCTTTCCGTTTTCAATCAGTTGCAAAATCAACTGTTGCCTCGTGAGCTTGGACATGATGCATTAATATGCATCACTATGTATAAATATTCTACTCCTGTTGTGTCAAATAGTTTCGGCAAATTTTTGCCCTCTTTGGTGCCCAGCAAGGTTCCGTTAAGTCCCGGGTCAGCTTTAACTTGTGTGTACTTCGGCAGGAAACTGGCGTATCCTGCGGCAGCTCCAGCAAAACTCATTTGTTGCGATTTGTTTAATGCGGAGGGAGTTGGGTGTCGCTTCACTAAGCTTCTCCTTGAATAGATCGGAAGCCAGTGAACAATTTCTCAGCTGATCACTGGGACCGGAGAGGGCTCTCAACCACCTTCAAAAACAGGAGATCCACGCCATGGCCGCACCGGGACAGGAAACAGGGCAGGAAAAGCGAACTTCACCGCGGAAGGAGATGAAGGTTCCTGCCAAAGTACACGCAGGTGAGGACAACATTTCGGCAGAGGCGCTGAACCTAAGCCAGTCTGGCATATTCCTGGAGTGTTCGACGAAGGTGAGCGAAGGCAGCGAGGTCGATATCGTGATGATCCTGCCCAAAGAAATCACAGGTGAGGCGGCAAAGTGGGTCTGCTGCCGCGCGACCGTAAACCGTGTCGAAGATGAAAGATCGCAGGGACGCTATGGCGTTGCTGCCACTGTAGATCGCATCCAGGCCATGCCGGAACTTACCTGGCCCGAGGTCGACCGCCGCATCACCGACCGCCGGACGAGCGAGCGACGGATTGTGGCTCGCGGAGGACAGGACAGACGGCGGCGCGAGCGACGCACGCCTCCTTCGAAGTAGACAAACTTCGTAGCAGAGTTCCACAGGCTGTGGGGAGAACGTCGTCGTAGCGAACAGAGCATCCCTGATCTTTCCCTATTATTTTTCTGAATCCGCGCGAAAACGATACGAAGTGCTTTGCAGATAATCGCTTGCGTAGAAATCCACAGAATTCCCTGTTAATTCCTGGGTTTTGAACGAAATTTGTGAATTTCGGGCAAGATTCGATGATTTCGAGATCGAATTCGAAAATTCCCCTGTTGTTTTGCCTGTTTCTGGATTTCGATAGTCGATTCTTCGCATTCTCCCTAGCCGGACGCTCACTTTTGTAACTGCTGCAATTGATCCTCTGTCACGGAAGTAAGTGCAACTCCTTATTCCAAGCTCCAGTTGCGCAGCTCACAATTGAGCGATCTCCCCGGAGCTTTCTTTGAGCGCCACATCTGTAGCTTTGGACTTGCGATCGGCGGGCCCGGTTTCGCCTCCGGCTGACACTGGATCGAAACGCCGCCGGTGGATCGCGCGCGTTCCTAAGCCGCTTTTCTGGATCACCGTTGCGCTCCTTCTCACCTTCTCATTTGTGCTCGACTTGGGAATGGTGCCGACGGCGTCGATGGAAGGGACGGTTCTGGTCGGAGATCATCTGCTGATGCTCAAACTGCCCTATGGTCCGCATGTGCCGTTCACACAGCTCCGATTGCCCCAGTTGCGAACTCCCCAGCCGGGTGAAATCGTCGCCTTTCGTAGTCCGGTAGAACCGGGAGAGATTTATCTCAAGCGCGTGATCGCCGGAGCTGGAGATGTTGTTGCCCTTCATGGTGGCGTGCTCTACGTAAATGGCATCCGATCGCGAGAGACTTACGCGCGTGTGCGTCCCAACCGACGCTGGACGTGGCAGGAAAACATCGGACCGTATCGTGTTCCGGCCGGATCGCTGTTTGTACTCGGCGACAATCGCGATAACTCCGAGGACAGCCGCTATTGGGGACCGATCCAGGTGGCAAGTGTTGTCGGCGAGCCGCTCATGATTTTCTGGTCTTACGATGCGCCCAGTTCCGAGTGGCTTGATCCGAATTGGCTGCATCAAGTGCAGCTTTATGCGTCGGCGTTGAGTCATGTAACACAAGTTCGCTGGCGCCGGACGGGCATGCTCCTCTGCCTCAAGTGATACACTTTTCGTTTCCCGTCCTCGCAAACCACCTGAAGGACCCGACTGCTTGGCCCAATCGACAGCCCAGAAGACGAATCGCCGACCCGCTACCTACTCTCAGGCCGGCGTAGATATCAGCCGCGCCGACCGTGCCAAGCAGCGCATTAAATATCTCGCGCAAAAAACCTTCAATCGCAGCGTTCTCAGCGACATCGGCAGCTTTGGTGGATTGTTCTCGCTCGGCCAGAAATACCGGGATCCCGTGTTGGTTTCGAGCGCAGACGGGGTCGGCACTAAGCTCAAGGTCGCCTTTGAGATGAACCTGCACCATACCGTGGGCGGCGATCTCGTGAACCACTGCGTGAACGACATCGCCGTACAAGGAGCCGCGCCGCTCTTTTTTCTCGACTATTTCGCCAGCGGAAAAGTTGATCCCGAGGTGACGGAGAAGGTCGTATCGGGCCTGGCAGATGCGTGCAAGCAGAATGGATGCGCTCTGATCGGTGGCGAGACGGCAGAGATGCCCGGCTTCTACTCCGACGGGGAGTATGACATCGCCGGCTTCATCGTTGGCGTCGTTGAACGCGATCGCATTATCACCGGCGAGCGAGTGGAGATCGGTGACGTGATCGTTGGCCTTCCGTCGAACGGACTTCACACCAACGGATACTCTCTAGCCCGCAAACTCTTCTTCGAAATAGCGCGCTATACGACGGAAACGTTCGTCAGCGAGATCAAAAACAAGGCCGGCAACGAGCTAATGCGCACGCACAAGAGCTACTGGCCTATCCTGCGCCGTTTGATTGAGGCCGAGGCTGTTATGGCTATGGCTCACATCACTGGCGGTGGAATCACAGAGAATCTGCCCCGCGTATTACCCAAAGGTACGGCGGCGAACATTCAACTCGGATCGTGGCCAGTACTACCCGTCTTCCAACATCTGCAGAAGCTGGGCAACGTGGATCAGGAAGAGATGATGCGCACGTTCAATATGGGAATCGGCATGATCCTGGTGGTACCGCCGAAGAAGTTCAAACGAGTGCAGAGCATTCTGGATCGCATTAACGAAAAGGGTTATACGATTGGGCGCATCGTTAAGGGCGATCGCAAAGTTATCTACTCTTGAAGCACTTTTCACCACGGAGACACTGAGACACGGAGAAAAGCTGAAGAGGGCTTCAAGTCCTAAGTCTCGCCTCGGCGAGGTTTGATCGTGCAAGGTCCGTTGTTTTTGCGTTGAAAGCTGAGACTCGAAACTCGTTGAGGCTCTTTTTTGCCTTTCTCGGTGCCTCCGTGTCTCCGTGGTGAAAAATCCTGAAATGAAACGACTCGGCATTCTTCTCTCCGGACGCGGTTCTAACTTCATCGCCATAGCCGACAACATAGCAGCGGGAAAAATTCCCGGCGCGGAGATCGCAGTCGTTATCTCAAATAAGCCTTATGCACCCGGACTGCAAGCAGCCGAGCAACGCGGGCTTAACGCACACGTAATCCAGAGCAAGGGACTCCCACGCGCGGAGCACGATGCTGCCGTGGTCGCTTGCCTGCGCGAGCACAAGGTTGATGTTGTTTGCCTGGCGGGATACATGCGCCTGATCTCGCCGGTATTTCTCGAAGCATTTCCCAATCGCGTACTGAACATCCACCCTTCGTTACTGCCGGCGTTTCCTGGACTCGACGCACAACGCCAGGCGCTCGAATACGGCGCGCAGATCAGCGGGTGTACTGTGCACTTCGTCGATGAAAACCTCGACCACGGGGTCATTGTCACGCAGCGCTCAGTTGCAGTGTCGCCCGATGACGACGAGCACAGCCTGGCAGAGCGCATTTTGGAACAGGAACACATTGCATACAGCGAAGCCATCCGCATGGTGCTCAGCGGGGACTACGAGATTGTTGGGCGGCGGTACTTGAGCAAACCTGTCTCACCACGGAGGCATGGAGACACGGAGAAAGCCGTGTGAAGTTTAGTGCCGCCGTCCTTCGTGTCCCATTCCACACACTGTGTTGTCCTGAATACGCATCCTCCGCTTCGCGCTTCCGCTAACTCCCTCTGAAATCAGCGAGCTTGGAAATGGATACTGATCTGCCCTTCCGTGGATGACTGCGCAAGCAGCGGAGGTGATCAGGTGAAAAAGTTCAAGAGCTCTATCTCAAAGTCAATGGAGCGCGCCGCAATCAGGGTGGCTCCGAGTGGCAAGGCGGCAACGAAAGTGTTCGCTGCTTTGCTGGTCCTGGAACTCGCAGCGGGAACTATTGGGTGTTCCAAATCGAAACCCGTAGCCCAGAACGCGCAAAATTCTTCCAATCAAATTGTCGCGACCGCGCCGGTCGCCGCGGTTCCCAGTGTGGCACCAGTCCCAGTAAGCCAGCCGGAGACGGCGAAGAAGAAGTCGGTACAAGGTCCAGTGCGGAAGCTGCCTCGCACGCTTCTCTACACTGACGCCGATTCCGGCTTCTCCCTCGCTTATCCACGCAAGTCTTCTCTGAAAACCGGACAGCGGGCGGAACTCGAAGCCATCGGAATTGAGTGGCTACCGATGAACTTTGTGCAGCAGGGCGGAACGACGGTGACCATGCTTGAGCTCCCCAGCAACACAAAGGAGCAAAAGGGTTCCAGCGAGTTCTTCGCGGTAAGCGTCCACAACGGTCTGACCGCGGAGCAGTGCGGAAAGTTCGCGGGCGAGTCAGCGTCAAAATTGGACAATTCGACTGCGGAGAAGGCAGATGCGATGTCCATCTCCAGAGTGAGCTTGCACGGGTTCGAATACTCTGAACTAAACCGCCAAACCGATCAGGGAAATGCGAAGTACTACCATCGCTTCGTGCCCGGATCTGGGGAGATCAGCTCTTGCTACGAGTTCACCCTGGCGGTGAAATCTGGCGAGAAGAAGGCGGAAGGCGAGAACATTGTAGTCAGCTCAGATGCAAAGAGCACGCAGGTCCAGAAAAAGGACGACTTTGCCAGGCTGGAGAAGATTCTGGCCTCGGTAAAGATCAAGGCTGAGTCTGAGCCGGCGAAGGTTGCGGCGGAAGCTTCGTCCAAGACGAACGGCAACAATAATGAACAAGCCGAAACGGCAAAGACCATGGCCAAAGGTGACGAGAACCCTCGGTAAGAGCGAGCACAAATAAGGCCAGATTCACCTCGGGTCTGGCCTTGTTCCTTAACTTGCGACCCAGCCACAAGCCCGTCCTGGCTCTCCAATGGCCGCCACCACTTACTCCCAAATCGCCGGGTACTACACTCCTGGAAAGAAATCTCCGCCTACACCGGTCGTGGAGTGCGTACGATCCAACGTTACGAGGTCCGGGTTTGGCTTCCCGGTTCACCGACCCGCTGGATCACCGCGCGGCGCCGTGCTCGCGTTTAGCGAGGACTCGCTCGGCGGACGGGGCTGAATGCCAAACTTACAATTGCCAAAGGAGCGCCTCAGCCGCGCCCATCTAGCATGTCCGCCTAGCGGTTCGAGTTGGCCTTGACCGCTTGCGCTTCGTCCCAATTCCGAAAAGATCTGTCTGCATGAGTCATCTGTCCTTCTTTGATTGACATGCAAAACGTCTGTCCAGTAGCTTAGTGGCCTTATGTTTGACCTGCCCATCGCGAGCACGTGTTGTTTGTGATCAGCGTGCGCTCGTGTGTGGAGGTGCATTCCTAGACTTTCGTAGCAGTTCCCGATGAGTCTTCAAAGCCCATCCACCGCTGATGGGCTTTTTATTTTTTCAAACAAACGGAGTAGTAATGACGCAGACTCCTGAAGTTCGGAACCCCGATTCACTAGCTTTTCACTTCTCTGTAACTGCGCATTCATACTCCCCCAATATCTATGGAACTCGCTCAAAATTCAGGCGAGCTGACACCGAAGTCTCGCCAGCAGTCTTTTGCATCGCGGTGAAGCGAATCATCCACAGACTCACATTTTTTTGGCGAAGGAGAAGGAATGAAAGCGTTGCTTCGAAGTTCGTTAGTGTGCCTGCTTTCGAGCGGCATGCTGGTAGCACAGAGCGCAAGTACAACTCAGAGCACTGCCAGCACTCAATCGAAGACCAGGAAAACGACAACTCGCCGCGCGGCGAAACCCGCAGCCGCTGCGGATACGACCGCCGAGCAGTTGCGCGAGCTGCGCGATATGCTCACCACGCAGCAGCAACAGATTCGTCAATTGCAGACCCAGCTTGCCGCCCGCGATCAGCAGGTTCAGCTAGCCCACCAGGCCGCGAATGACGCGAATGCCAAAGCTGCAGAGGCGTCCGCAAGAGCGTCAGAGGCTGCTTCTACGATTGGCGATTCAAAGACGCAGGTTGCGACTCTTAGCGATACGGTCAGCGCGTTGAAAGCGAACGATCAGAATCTGACGGAGACGATCCAGAGCGAGCAAAAGCGGGTAAATGACGAGTTCGGAAATCCAGCCGCGATTCGCTTCAAGGGAATCGGTATCAGCTTCACCGGAAGCTTCCTTGAAGCGGCTTCCGTGTGGCGCGACAAGGGCATGGGTGCGGACATCAATACGCAGCTCACCGGCGGTCCATTTAATGGCGCTCCAAACGCGAATATCAGTGAACTCAATCTCAGCGGACGGCAATCACGTTTGGCGATACTTGCTGAAGGAAAGATTGGGAACTGGACTGGACGCGGTTACTACGAAGGTGATTTCCTATCGGCGGGCGTGACCTCGAACGACAACCAGAGCAACAGCTACACCTTCCGCCAACGCCAGGCATTCGCGCAGGCTGAATCGGCCAGCGGCTGGACCATCACCGGCGGCCAGATGTGGTCCCTGGCAACTGAGACCCGCAGTGGACTCGCCAACCGGACCGAAGTATTGCCGCAGACTATCGACCCGCAATATACCTCGGGCTTCACCTGGGCGCGTCAGTTTGGGTTCCGAGTGACCAAGAGCTTCGGCACGAAAAGAAAGTTCTTCCTCGGCGGTGCGGTGGAAGAGGCGCAGACGCTGAACCTGGGTGGCGCAGGGGCCGGTACATTTATCTACCAGCAGGCTGGAAACACCGGCGGTCTCTATAACAACGGCGGCAACACTGCTCAACAAAATTACAGCTACAACTATCTGCCTGACTTCATCATTAAGGCCGCATTCGAGCCAGGATTCGGACACTACGAAGTATTCGGCATCCTGCGCGGATTCCGTGATCGCGTGTATCCCAACGCTACCGCGGCCAACCAGGGAACTGCCGCCAGCGGGGTCGGCGCGTTCAACTACACCACGATTGCCGGCGGACTCGGCTTTAACTCTCGATTCGCTATCGTCCCCAAGAAGCTTGATCTTGGCTTCCATATCCTTGGCGGAGACGGAGTGGGCCGCTATGGCGACGACACTCTTGCCGATGTGACCACAAGAGCCGACGGAACGCTCGCACCAATCCGTGGCGGGTCCGCTCTGGCTGGTCTGGAGCTGCACGCCACGCCGAAGTTGGAAGTCTATGGCTACTATGGGGGAGATTATGACGAGCGCCAGCTATACAACGCTGCCGGGAGCCAGGGCTATGGGCGCTTCACTGCCGCAACCACGGGCTGCAACGTAGCAACAATAGCCGTAGGCGGCGCCATCAACACACCAGCAAGCAGCACAACCAATCCCGCCAACTGCAGCCCGGACACTCGCGACGTCCAGGAGTTATCCGTCGGATATTGGTACGACTTCTACCGCGGGCCAAAGGGCCGCTTCCGCCAGAGCTTCCAGTACTCGTACTTGAATAAGCAGACGTGGCGCGGAACCGGCGGATCGCCGACCGCGAATCTCAATATGTTCTTTACTGCACTCCGCTATTACCTGCCGTAAGACTGTCCAAAGCGCAACACCTCCATTGCCGGTGGGCTCGCAACCCACCGGCTTTTTTCTCGCACACATATTGAAGCGGCAGCTTTGTGGCACAGCCGCCCTCGGCTGTGGCGCTGCCCAAAGTCAACATAGGCGAGGGCGTTGTTGCCACTCGCAGATTCCCCGGTTGAAGCCCAATCGAAGACCCGGAAAATTCCTTCGCCGGATATGGAGTCCAACGGCCGAACGTACTCGCAGTTCCGAACTTAGATTCGTCGCAGCGGACGCCGCAGCATTTTTTCATACCGCGGCATTTCAAGTAGCTCCTCAGTTCACGCTCGGAAACAGCTCGCGTAACCCAGTCCGCGGTCCAGCCTATCGCGATGGGGATTTATCTTTCAGCAAACACACCCGCATTGGAGAGCGTCTGGATGCCGAATTCCGCCCGGAAGTATTCAATCTCACGAATACGCCAGCCTTCGAGCAGCCGGCGGAACCCTCGGAACGTCAGCCTTCGGTACCATTACCAGTACGCGTCAGACCCGCGAGTATTCCAGTTCGCGATCAAACTGAACTACTGATTTTCTCGAAAATTTGCCGATAAACAGCGCCATTTGAAGATCTACTGTCTTTTAATACAGCATTCACGCAGCTTTGCTAGCGTAGGCTGAATGTCCGTGACCCAGCCGCAACAACCTATGGGGTCCGCCGCAAATCCTGGAGCGGTAGGCGAACACCTGCGCGTGGTGCCGCGCCGTAGTAGCAAGACAAGCCGAATGGCGGACACAAGTTTTCAGGGGTTGGTTTGGTTGTGCGCCGCATGTGTTCTAGCCATCGTCGCGTTCATCCTGATGGAACTCATCAAGGGATCGAGCCTGTCCCTCCATCAGTTTGGCTGGAAGTTCTTCACTGGCAGCGATTGGGACCCGGTAAACGGAAGTTTTGGGGCTTTACCCTTCATCTACGGAACGCTGGTCTCATCACTAGTGGCCTTGGTCATTGCCGTGCCCTTGAGTCTTGGCGTCGCGATTTTTATCACCGAGATGTGTCCTCGCTCGCTGCGTGGAATCCTGTCATATCTGACGGAGCTACTGGCGGCCATACCTTCGGTGATCTATGGAATGTGGGCAATCTTCGTGCTCCTTCCACTGCTCAGAAAATATGTTGGACCAATACTGGCGAAGACGCTCGGCTGGACTGGGCTCTTCACGGGTCCGATGTACGGGGGCGGCATGTTAACCGCCGGCATTATTCTCGCGATCATGATTGTGCCCATCATCTCCTCAATCACTCGCGAGGTGCTGACAGCGGTCCCTCACCAGCAGCGGGAGGCGGCTCTCGCGCTTGGAGCCACGCGCTGGGAGATGATTAGGGTTGGCGTGCTGCGCAACGCGCGAGCTGGCATTGCCGGTGCAATCATTCTTGGGCTGGGGCGCGCCCTAGGCGAAACGATGGCTGTCACCATGGTGATTGGCAATCGTCCGGAGATTTCTAAATCACTCTTTGCTCCGGCTTACACCATGGCGAGCGTGATCGCGAATGAATTCAGCGAGGCGACTGACGATTTGTATGTGAGCGCGCTCATCGAGATCGGACTTGCCCTGTTCTTTGTGACCATCATCGTGAACATCTTTGCGCAGCTCCTGGTCTGGAGCGTCACGCGTGGCACTCCACGGAGGGCCAGTGCCTGAAGCGACGCCAAGGATCCAGTGGCATCGGCGGCTTGCGGACAAGTTTGCAACCACACTTGCGGTGGCTTGCGTCCTTTTGGTCATGCTGCCCTTGGCAGCGATCTTTATCTACTTGGTGATTCGCGGCATCGGGTCTCTCAATCTGGACTTCTTTACGCACATTCCCGCCGGTGGTCCAGGTGAACCCGGGGGCGGAATGGCCAATGCGATTGTTGGATCTCTCGTCATTCTTCTGGTTGGAAGTACCATCGGAGTGCCACTTGGTGTCGGATCGGGAATCTACCTATCGGAGTATTCACGAGGACAATTCGGCAGACTTGTCAGGTTCACCGCCGACGTTCTAAATGGCGTGCCATCGATCGTGATCGGCATGGCTGTTTATGCCATGTTGGTTTTGCACCACCACTTCTCCGCTTTCGCTGGCGGTGTAGCGCTCGGGATTATGATGATCCCGACGATTACCCGCTCCACTGAAGAGATGTTGCGCCTCGTGCCCAGTAACATTCGCGAAGCTGCGCTCGGCTTGGGAATCCCGCAATGGCGCACGGCGATGTCGATCACGCTGCGCACGGCGATGTCTGGAGTCATAACCGGTGTAATGCTAGCGTTCGCGCGTGTTAGTGGCGAAACCGCTCCTCTTATATTCACAGTACTAGGCAATCAATTCTGGAGCACAAAGCTCACTCAACCTATCGCGGCTCTGCCCTTACAGATCTACACGTACGCACTTTCTCCATACGACGAATGGCATCGTCTCGCCTGGGCAGGTGCACTAGTGCTGATCGTGCTCATCGTTGCAACCAGCGCCTCCGTTCGCTGGGTGGCCAGTCGCGGATTTGCGGGGGGTGCTCACTAATGGGCGTCGGCATCAAGGTCGAAAATCTGAACGCCTGGTTTGGAAAACATCAAGCGCTCCATAGCATCAACATGGACATCCTTCCGAACCATGCCACCGCCATCATCGGGCCGTCAGGCTGCGGCAAGTCCACTTTTGTTCGCTGTTTGAATCGAATGCACGAAACCAATCCCGACGCCCGCGCCGAGGGCAAAGTGCAAGTCAAGGACATGGATGTCTATGGCGAAGGAGTAGCGCCAGTAGATGTTCGTCGGCGCATCGGCATGGTGTTTCAGAAGCCGAATCCGTTTCCTAGCATGAGCATCTACGACAACGTCGCGGCTGGGCTGAAGCTGAACGGATTCCACAACCGCAAAAAACTGGACGAGATTGTCGAAAACTCTCTGCGCAGTTCCGCGCTCTGGGACGAAGTGAAAGACGACCTGAAGAAGAAATCCGGGGCCAGCCTTTCCGGCGGACAGCAGCAGCGGCTTTGCATTGCGCGCGCACTTGCCGTTGAGCCCGATGTTCTTCTGATGGACGAACCGGCTTCGGCGCTCGACCCGATCTCGACTTCGAAAATTGAAGACTTGATCTTCGAACTGAAAGAGAACTACACCGTAGTCATCGTGACTCACAACATGCAGCAAGCAGCGCGCGTAGCGGAATTTACCGCGTTTTTTCTTTTGGGAAAGCTGATAGAGTTCGATAAAACGGAAAAAATCTTCACCACTCCGACCGAGAAGCGCACGGAGGACTATATTACGGGCAGGTTTGGATGACGCGTACTCGTTTCCACCAGGGACTTGATGAACTAAAACAGCGTCTGCTGATCATGGGCGGTATGGCGGAGCAGGCCGTTGACCGTGCCATTCACGCTTATGCGACTCGCGATGTCGAACTGTGCAAGAAGGTCCTGGAAGACGAAAAGGCCATTAACGCCTCGGAGCGCGAGATCGACGAAATTGCGGTCGATCTTCTGGCCATGCAACAGCCCATGGCCATCGACCTGAGATTTCTATTTGCCGTAATCAAGATTAATGCTGATTTGGAACGTGTCGGTGATCAAGCGGTAAACATCGCTGAGCGCGTCCTTGACTTATCCAAGTTCCCGGTCGCCGACCTTCCCGTAGATATTCCCCGGATGGCCTCGATCGCCGCGGCAATGGTCCATCAATCCTTGCAGGCCTTTATCGAGGAGAATGCCGAACTAGCTCAGCAGGTACTCGAGCGTGATGACGTTGTGGACGCAATCAATCGCGAAGCTTTCGAGGCGCTCACCCACGTGATGCGAGACAACCCAACGTTGACGCGACAGGCGCTCGACGCTCTCATCATAGCCCGCAACCTTGAGCGTGTTGCCGATCATGCCACGAACATCGCGGAAGATGTCATCTTTTGGGTCCGTGGCGCCGACGTTCGCCATCACGGCGTTAGCTAGTCCGGTCCTTCCATTCCGTTATCCTTAATAACGGAGTTATATAGGGGTGCGTCCAGATGTGCCAGTTTCCCTAATAACCTATCTTGTTTCATATAGTTAACCGAATAATCGCAGAAACTAGCGCCTGATCGCACCAGTTGACGAAACTGCGCGAAAACATGGATGCTGTGAGAAGGTAAGTAGAAGGTTCTTCTAGAACCTTGGGACCTCACCAAAGTGGCTGCGAGAGGAAGTGACGACATGGCCGAACGTAAGATCCTGAATTCGTGGAAGGAAATCGCAAATTATGTTGGGCGAGGAGTACGTACTGTCCAGCGCTGGGAAGCGCATCTGGGTCTTCCCGTGCATCGGCCATCAGGAAGGGATCACAGCGCAGTACTGGCCTTCTCCACTGAATTGGATCAGTGGCTGGATAGCCGTCCTGTGAGGCAAGCGATGTCCTCAGGTGTCGAGCCGCTCGCCACCGTCGGCACTGCAGCTGCCGAGATGCAGGAGCTGATAAGCCGGGCAGAAATTCTCTTGAAGCAGCTGGAATCAGTACTTTCGCGCAGTGAGGAGATGCACCGTAGACTCTCCGGTACCATGGATGCCCTGGCCAACGGCCAACTTGAGCGAGATCTACGCGGAGATAAGATACTTCAGGGCACTCGGGCTGACGCAGCCTGAGCCACGCCAAGCTGATTCCAGTTAAGGCCCTAATCTCGACCCTTCAACAGATTTCTCTTGGGATAACGTACTTTCCTCGCATCTACTTAAGCCAGAATCACTGCTGGTTGCTCCTGAGTTTCTCGCGGTTTACATTCATGGTGGCCACAACCCACAGGATTTCTTGATGCATTCATCTTTGACGACCTCCGTCCGTCCAGCCCTCCGTCCAGGTTTCTCGTCTTCGGAAGAACTCTGGAAAGAGATCCTGAAACACATTCGCTACACGCTCGGACAATCCCGCGTAGACCTCAGTCCGAAAGCCATACTGCGGCCGCTGGCGCTTGCGATTCGGGATCGCCTGATCGACGGGATGTTAGAGACCGAAGAGCGCTATCGCACAACGGGTGCCAAGCGCTTGTATTACTTATCGATGGAATTCCTCATGGGCAGGGTGCTAGGCGACAACCTGTGCAACCTCCAACTCAACGAACTCTGCCGCGAGGCGCTCGCTGAGCACGGCATAGACCTCAACGAAGCGCTGGAAGCTGAGGCCGATACCGGCTTGGGTAATGGAGGCCTGGGACGTCTGGCGGCGTGCTTTCTCGAATCGCTGGCAACGCTAGGCATGCCAGGCTTCGGATACGGCATTGACTACGAGTACGGCATGTTCACCCAGGAGATTCAGGACGGCTACCAACGTGAAAAGCCGGATCGCTGGAAAAAACACGGAACTCCTCTCCAGATACCGCGACCAGATCAGTCAGTGCACGTCCCCATCTATGGCCGCTGCGATGCGCACGCGCGAACTGCGCAATGGACCGATCAGAAACTAGTAGTCGGGATTCCCAGCGACTTACCCGTGGCAGGCTACGGCGGTCGCACGGTGAACTATCTGCGTTTGTTCTCGGCACATGCATCGGAGGAGTTCGACATCCAGATCTTTAATCGTGGCGATTACATTCGCGCCGTCGAACAAAAGATTGCCGGCGAGAACATTTCTCGTGTGCTCTATCCTTCGGACCAGGTTAGGTCAGGTAAGGAACTTCGACTCCTTCAGGAGTACTTCCTGGTTGCGTGCGCTCTGCGCGACATACTCCGCGCCTTCCTGGCGGATAACAACGATCTCAACCAGATTCCTCAGAAGATTGCGATTCAGATGAATGATACGCATCCGGCTCTGGCCGTACCCGAGTTGATGCGCTTGCTGATCGACGAACACGGTATGGAGTGGAAGCCGGCATGGGCGATCACGCAAGAAACACTCGCATACACCAATCACACGCTCCTGCCCGAAGCGCTGGAGAAGTGGTCGCTGCCGCTTCTTGAACACGTGCTCCCGCGGCACATGAACATCATCTTCAACATCAATCATGACTTTCTGATGAAGGTGGTTCAGTCTGATCCGCTGGACTTCGAGCGCACACGACGCATGTCGATCGTCGAAGAAGCAAGCGAGAAGCAAGTGCGAATGGCGCTATTAGCAATCGTGGGCAGTCACTCTGTGAATGGCGTCTCCGAGTTGCACAGCGAACTCATCAAGAAGACGCTTGTACCCGACTTCGCCAAAATGTTCCCTGAGCGCTTCAACAATAAGACGAATGGCGTGGCGCACCGTCGCTGGGTGTTGAAGGCAAATCCGGGGCTGTCCGATCTCCTGAATCGCGCGATCGGTGAAGATTGGATTCTCGACTTCGATCAGATTAGACGCTTTGAGCCGGCGGCCGACGACGCAGGTGTTCGCTCTGAGTTCCGCGAGATCAAGCGCGAAAACAAGCAGCGCCTCGCGAAAGTGATCGCTCAGTCCACGGGAGTACTCGTCGATCCTGAGTCGATGTTCGATGTGCACATCAAACGCTTTCACGAGTACAAGCGTCAGCTTTTGAACTTGCTGCGCATTACGTATGACTATCTGCGCGTCACCGAAGACGGTGAGACGCTCCCGACTCCGGCAACTTACATTTTTGCCGGTAAGTCCGCGCCCGCATACATCGCGGCTACCCAGATCATTAAGCTGATCAACAACGTCGCTCGTACCATCAACGCAGATAAGCGCGTCAACGAGCAGATCAAGATCGCTTTTATTCCCGACTACCGCGTCTCGCTCGCCGAGATCATCATTCCCGCCGCCGATTTGAGTGAGCAAATCTCCACCGCCGGAATGGAAGCTTCCGGAACGGGCAACATGAAACTCGCCATGAACGGCGCGCTTACGATGGCCACGCTCGACGGCGCCAACATCGAGATGCTGGAGAGGGTGGGGAGCGACAATATGTACATCTTCGGACTGACTGCCGAGGAGATCGCCGATCGCCAGGCGAGAGGCTTCCAGCCGCGCGAAATCTACGACGCCGATCCGCGCATCCGTCGTGTAATCGACGTGCTCTCCTCAGACCGATTCAGCCCCAACGAGTTCGGCCTCTTCCGTTGGGTGTACGAGACTATGGTTTACCGCGACCGCTATTTTCATCTTGCCGATCTTCCGTCATATATCGAGACTCACGAGCGCGCTCAACGCGACTTCAGCGACCGCGAAAACTGGTCGCGCCGTGCCATGCTGAACGTAGCTCGCATGGGCAAGTTCTCCAGCGACCGGACGATAGTCGAATACTCGCGAGATATTTGGCACTTGGCGGCAGTGTAGGGCACGCTATCCGCCGTCTGCTATCGACATTCGCCTATTAACTGCCTGAGGTTCCCTAAGCATGGGGTTGGATGAGGGCTGAAAGCCGACGGACTCGTTTCCATCTATAATTTTCGTATCGAATGAAGAAGTCATTACGCACGATAACAACGCCCACAAGTCCTAGAAAAGCTCCCCGGATCCGTTCAACAACTGTTCTTTGTGTGCGACGGGATGGCAAGGTCGTCATGGCCGCCGATGGACAGGTCACGCTCGGTGAAGGCGTGATCAAGCACAACGCCCGCAAAATTCGCAGGCTTTACCAGGACAAGATTCTTGCAGGATTCGCAGGATCAACCGCCGATGCGTTTTCTCTCTTCAGCCGTTTCGAAGCCAAGCTGGAGCAATATCACGGAAACCTGGGCCGCGCCGCGGTAGAACTCGCCAAAGACTGGCGAACCGACAAGATCCTTCGCAATCTGGAGGCACTGCTGATCGTTGCTGACCCCGGTCAAACATTTCTTATAAGTGGCGCTGGGGATGTCATTGAGCCAGATGAGGGAATCGCAGCAATAGGAAGTGGCGGTTCGTATGCCCTGTCCGCAGCACGCGCATTGATGAACAACACGCAGTTGCCGGCGCGGACGATCGCTGAAGAAGCGATGAAGATCGCAGGCCAAATCTGCATCTTCACCAATGATCGGATCACCTACGAGGAACTGGCAGGAGTGCCACAGCCGATCGCTGTTGGGCAAGACGGCGCGCCCAGATAACCCGTCACACAGCCGGGCTCGGCTGTGGACGCAGCTCTGAATGCACGCGAGCGTTGCTGCGCTACGTCATATCTGCACAGCCCGCACGCTGATCACCGCCGAGATTCTTTTCAATTCTTCCAACGCATTCGGTGTGACCGCCTGATCAGTCTGCACCACTGCCATAGCTTCCGCCCGAACCGACGCAGCTCCGGCCGAGACACTCACGGCCGCGCTGCTGGCGCTAGCATCGCTGCGCCCCAAAGCGAAGTTAGCGATGTTAATCTCGTTTTTGCCAAGAACGGTTCCCACTTGGCCGATAACTCCAGGCACGTCCCGATTCCGCAAAATGGTGAGATGACCCTCAAGCGGAGCTTCGACATGGAAGCCATCAAGATCGAGCAGCCGCGGCGAGCGTCCATGCAGTACGACCCCGCGCGCGCGATGCTCACCTTGATGAGTGCGTACAGAAAGTGAAATCACATTACCGGAATTCGTGTCGTCCGGCTTCTTCTGCTCCTGCACTTGGATACCGCGCTCAGAGGCAACTGAGACAGCATTGACCAGATTCACGCTATCGATACTTTGCTTGAGGGTCCCCTTGAGCGCGGAGTTGCGCAGCAAGGCCGTCTTCCAATCAGCAACTTTTCCGTGATACCCAACGGTGATGCTCTCGACATTTCCTTCGCTGAGCTGGCCGAGAAACAGGCCTAACTTCTCCGAGAGCTCAATGTAGGGATGCATTTCGCCATATTCTTCGTCAGAAAGGGAAGGCACATTGACGGCGTTCTGAATGACGCTGCGCTTGAGATACTCCTTTACCTGAAGGGCGATCTGCACTCCCACTAGTTCCTGCGCTTCGTTGGTCGAGCCAGCGATGTGCGGAGTCGCGATCACATTGGGAGCGGCGAGCAGCGGATTTTCCTTCGGCGGCTCTTGAGTGAATACATCGAGTGCCGCACCAGCTACGTGTCCTGAATTGAGCGACTGGAGCAGAGCAGCCTCGTCGATCAATTCACCGCGCGCACAATTCACAAGGCGGACGCCTTTCTTCATCTTCGCTAGCGCGGCAGTGTTGATCATGCCCTGTGTTTGCGGCGTTAAGCCAACGTGCAGCGAGATGTAGTCGGAGGCCGCGTAAAGGTCGTCGAGGCTGGAGAGCTCAAGCTCAAGATCGCGAGCCAGTTGCTGTGAGACAAACGGATCGTAAGCAATGACTTTCATGCCGAAAGCCTTCGCGCGCCGGGCCACCTCGACTCCAACCCTCCCGAGACCGACGATGCCGAGTGTCTTGCCACGCAGCTCCGTGCCTTGCAGGGATTTCTTTTCCCATTTTCCCGCTCGCGTTGTTTGATCGGCGCGTGGAATGAATCGCGCCAGTGAGAGCATGAGACCGAGAGTGTGCTCAGCGACTGCGATGGCATTGGCGCCGGGCGTGTTCATTACCACGATGCCCTTGCGCGTCGCGGCATCGGTGTCGACGTTGTCTACTCCCACACCGGCGCGACCGATTACGCGGAGCTTCTGCGCCGCGTCGATCAACTTGGCATTCACATCCGTCGCAGACCTGACGACGAGAGCGTCGGCGTCGCGAACAGCGGTCATCAAGTCGCCCATCTGTTCACTCGTAACAATTTCGAAGTCGGGCTCGTCGCGAAAGACTTTAAGTGCTGCTGGAGATACTTTTTCTGCGATAAGAATTTTCATGAGTTCCTGAATGAAGATGGTGAGAACGGACGCCGCAATTTGATGTTGTTTTTTAGGAGCTCAATTCTTTCAATCTGTCATCCTGAGCCTTCCGTTGGCGAAGGATCTCCCGCGATGCACCGAACTAAATTGCTGCCTCCCGGCCCTCCGGCCCGAACCTCCTGGTGTAAGAGCCCTGGTGTAGCAATTAAGCCTGACACATTCCGGGAGATCCGTCGCCAACAGAAGGCTCAGGATGACAGTTGTAGTTAGTGTCGTAATTTCTATGCGCCGACTGCCGTCAACGTCGACGAACACTCGTCCACTGGGCGCCCGCACGAGCAGCGCCCATCTAACTCCAGCAACTGCGCGAGCGAAGTGCCGCGACGCTTGGCGTAGACCTGTTGTGCAGCCTTGAGACCTACGCCTAGAAGATCTCGCCCCAAGATCGGCTGCAATACGTGCTCCAGTCCGCCAATCATCGCGATGGTGTCCAGGTAGTCGAAGAATCCAAGGTGCGCGATGCGGAAGAGCTGTCCCTTCATTTCGCCTTGTCCATTCGCAAGCACACCGGCAAACTGCTCTTTGAATCCCTTTACCACAGCTCCCGAATCGGTACCTTCAGGCGCGTACACTGCTGTGACCGCCGCAGCCGGAGCCACCGCCGCGAAGAGCTTCAACCCGAGCGCCTGAACGGCCGCGCGTGTCATCTCTGCTACGACTTCGGCGTTGTGAATGAGCGCATCCCGACCAGCAACGATGTCCCCACCGGCGCCAGCAGCGATGTAATCGAACGCAGCGCCGAGCGCTGCAATCAATGCCACAGCGGGTGTATAGGCCGATTCGCCCTTGGCCGCGGACTTCCTTTCTTTACGCAAGTCGAAGTAGTAGCGCGGATTCTTGGTGGTCTCCATGCGCTTCCAGGCGCGCTCGCTCACGGCACAGTAAGCAAGGCCAGGTGGAATCATGACCGCCTTTTGCGAGCCGCCGATGATTACGTCGATGCCCCAGGCATCCACATCGAAGTGAGTAGTGCCGAGTCCCGTAATGGCATCAACCACAAGCAACGCGTCCGTGTCCTTCGTCAGTGCAGCTACACTTTGCACGCAGTGGCGGGCGCCCGTGGAAGTCTCTGTTGCCTGCATAAAGACCGCCTTAACATCCGGCTTCAGCTTCGCCCGAACCTCCTCGATCGAGAACGTTTGTCCGTACGGAACGGTCACGGTCTCCACTTGACATCCGAAAGCTTTCGCCAAACTCACCCAACGCTCGCCAAACTTGCCTGCCGTGAGTACGAGCACGCGATCTCCCGGAGAAGTGAGATTTGAAACCGCCGCCTCCATCGCCCCCGTGCCTGAGGAGGAGATAAGGATGACGTCGTTCTTCGTGCCAACGAAGTCCTTTAGTTGGGCCAGAACACGCTGGTACAACGCTCGAAATTCAGGCGTGCGATGGTGGATATCAGCTGCTGCCATTGCCAACTGCGCGGCAGGCAAAAGTGGAGTAGGACCTGGAGTAAAAAGGCGGACCTTCTTTAGCATTTCTCTATTTTAAGGTGAGCCGACGCTGTTTCGCCTTCTGACAATGCAGCTTTGGCGCACAAAATCATCGAAAAATCTTTTGCGGATTATTAGAAGAATTGATTTCACGCTTTCGCAGGACCAGTAGAGACGCAGCATGCTGGGTTGGCGCTATGCCGACTGTGTCTCATGGAGTGCTACACTTTTCGCATATGCCTGACGAGAATCGTCCGCGCACGCTCCTGTGGATTGTGATCGGAGGCGGAGCCTTCTTCGTCTTTACCCTGCTCATATTTTCTCTGCTGTATTTCAGCATTCGAGGCAATGATTCCGGATTCGACGTTGGCGGCGACAAAATCGCCGTCCTGGACGTTCAGGGTGTAATTCTCCAGGCAAAGCCATTTGTCGATCAGCTCAAGAAATACGGAGACGACTCGTCGGTCAAAGCCATCATCCTGCGAATCGATTCTCCGGGAGGCGGCGCAGCGGCTTCGCAGGAGATGTACGACGCGGTAAAGCGCATTCGCGATCAAAAGAAGAAGATGATCGTCGCTTCTATCCAGACCGTCGGCGCCAGCGGGGCGTACTACATCGCGTCTGGGGCGAACAAGATCTACGCCAATCGCGCCAGCATTGTGGGGAGCATCGGCGTAATCGCCGAGTGGATCAATTACGGGGACCTTCTACGTTGGGCCAAGCTCAAGGAAGTGATCTTCACTGCGGGCGAACTCAAAGATGCAGGCGACCCGGCTCGCGACATGACTCCCGCCGAGCAGGCGTATCTGCAGAGCCTGGTCAACGAGATGTATGGACAGTTCATTCGGGACGTGGCAGATGGCCGAAAGATGAAGGTTGATAACGTGAAGGGAATGGCCAGCGGCCGTGTTTGGACCGGTGAGCAGGCGATCGGCCTGAAGTTAATCGACCAGCTTGGCGGGTTCCAAAATGCCGTGGACGAGACGGCTAAGGCAGTTGGTATCCGTGGGGAACCTTCCCTAGTGCACCCAGAAGAGAAGAAGCGGACGCTGGCCGACATCCTTTTCGGCGACGTTAGCCAGCTTCTTCCGGCCCAGGCGCGAATGCTACAAACCAACAATCCTGGATTTTTCTATCTTTGGCGCTAAGCTGGCGCAACCAGAAAAATTCATGTTCCAGGGTCGCGGTTAACACTTGACGGAATGCCGCATCTCAGGTGGAATGTACAACTTATGACGAAAGCCGATCTGATCGAAGAAGTTGCCCGAATTACTGACGTTACGCGCCGGGACAGCGAAGTCATCGTGGAAACTATCTTCGATAGCATCGTCCATTCGTTACGTGCCGGCGACAAGATCGAGATTCGCGGCTTCGGCAGCTTTCGTACCCGTCAACGCAATTCCCGCGTTGGACGTAATCCCAAGACAGGCGACCGAGTCGAAGTTCCCGCCAAAAAGATCCCATTCTTTAAACCCAGCAAGGAATTAAAGGACTTGGTGAACCACGAACAGGCTAACGGAGCGGGAGCCGTTACACACACACCAACTACGGAACCCACTCACAGCTAAGCTCTTTCAGCCAAGCAGTCCAACCATGCCCATCATTCTTCCCGTATAACCTGCCTCACGACGATGTGAAAAGAGCAGATCGGTGCGGCACGACGCACACTCCTTTGCTGCCTGGATGTTGCTCTCGGGCACTCCAGCATCGAGGAGTTGCCGACGATTTGCCTCCACCAGGTCGAGGTGCTTCTGCGGACCGATGTTGCTATGGCCCGGGGCTCGTGCGGTTAGGAACAACAACGGATACTTCTCTTTGATCGGATCGCGGTCGTAAACCTCTGAAAACAATTCGTCGGCATAGGAGAATTGTGAACGAAACTCGTCGATGACTTCGTCCCCCACGGCATAGCAGCAGGAGTGAATGCAGGGACCAATGGCGGCGTACACATCGGCGGGCTGGCATCCGAAAACGGCGCGCATGCCGCCGACACCACGTTCTACAATCCGCTTGGCTGTCCCGCGCCATCCGGCATGGAATGCCCCAAGCGCTCCTCGCTTCGTATCGACGATGAGCACCGGCACGCAATCGGCAACCTGAATGCCTAGGAGCACGTTCCGGTGGCTACTAACGACGCCATCGCCTTTCAGCGGACTTGAAGGCACACGATCTCTGCTCTTCAGGATGCGTACAACACCAGAGTGAATCTGTCGCAACGTAACCAGTTGTGGCGGTTCCCTTTTTCCGGTGAGTTCACGAATGAAGGCGCGACGATTGCGTTCTACCGTTTGCCGATTGTCAGACGGTGTAAAGCCAAGATTTAGCTGGCCGCCACCATATGCTTCCGAGAAGCCTCCCCCGCGAGTACTAAATCCGTGAACGATACGCGGAAATTGAGAGAGATTCGCGGCTCGGATGATCTCGATTTCGGAAATAGAACGCCGCTTAGGCGCTTTCCTGGTGCTTGCAGTGGGAGGCACACACAATTGTAAATGGGACCGGAAGCACAGAAGCTGTGAGATAGGACTTGTGGCACAGCCGCCCTCGGCTGTGGCTCTGCCCAAAATCAACACAGGCGAGGGCGCTTGTGCCACAAACCACGCTGAAAAATCCGCGTGATATTCTTTTTCTTCTGCCATGTACGACGATTTCACTGCTACTGATCGCTGGTCTGGAGAACAGATTCACGGCACCTATCAGGCCGTCGTTGTAGCCATCGCCACTCGCCATGCCGATGCCATCGACATCAAGTTCCTCGCCAACGGGCGGTCAGTCTGGATTGCCCTGCCTCATCTCGCATGGGTCAAATACAAAGAGCAGACCGGCAAAGCCATCACCGATCCACTCGCCATTCAGATCGCGGGACACTATCTGAAATCGGCAATCGAGACCGGATACGACAATGGCCGCGAAATGTACACGCTCTCGGTCGATGAGACGCTCGATCACTTGAATGCCGTGATGGAAAAGTTCAAGAGCGCAAGTGCCATCCCCGTGATGCCGCGAGTGGAAGCATAACAAGAAGCTACCTGCTCCTAGCTTCCAGCAACCACAGGTACCGGGTTTGATCTAGTAGCTGGCAGCCGGTAGCTGTTAGCTTAAAAGCTAATGAAGCTCGTCTTCTGCGGCACTCCGCAGTTCGCGGTTCCCACGCTCGAAGCTCTGCTTGCCAACGGTCACGAGATTCCTTTAGTAGTTACGCAGCCGGACCGGCCTCAAGGGCGCGGACTGGAACTCGCCACATCACCGGTCAAGCACACCGCCCAGCGGCACAGCTTGCCAATTGAACAGCCGGAAAAAATCAAGAACAATGCTGACTTTCGCGCGCTGCTGGAGAAGATTCAACCGGACGCGATCATCGTCGTAGGATACGGCCGCATCGTTCCTCCGTGGATGTTGGCGCTACCGAAGCATGGCAACATCAATCTTCACGGATCGCTTCTGCCAAAGTATCGTGGGGCCGCGCCGATTCAGTGGGCAATCGCTGAGGGCGAGAAAGTTAGCGGTGTGACCAGCATGTTGCTCAACGAAGGACTCGATACCGGCGACATTTTTCTTCAACGCGAACTGGCCATTGCCCCAGACGACACCGCCATCACCTATGGTCAGCGTTTGTCGATACTCGGAGCAGAGCTGATGGTGGAAACTCTGCGAAAGCTGGAGGCAGGAAGCATTAAGCCGCAGCCGCAGGATCACAGTCGTGCGTCGCTTGCCCCCATTTTGAAAAGGGAAGACGGGCAGGCAGATTTTAAGTCCTCCGCTCAACGCATCTACAACCGCCTGCGTGGATTCCAGCCGTGGCCGGGTTCCTATACGATCCTGAAGGGCAAGAAGCTGGGAATTACTTCCGCCAAAGTGCATTCCTATTCTGGAACTCAGACTCCGGGCGAGCTACTCGTCGATCAGGACCAACTGTTCGTCGTCTGCGGAGAGAACAGCGCCCTGCAACTGCTCGAAGTTCAGCCTGAAGGCAAGCGCCGTATGACAGCTGCCGATTTCGTCCGCGGCTATCGTCCACAAGCCGGCGAAAAGTTGGGAGCGTGAGCCAGTGCCGTCACCGGCGCGCATCTCGCCGGCGCGCACTGCCGCATTTGACGTGCTTCTACGCGTCGAAACCCATGATTCCTATGCAGCGGAGCTGCTGCATTCCAACTTACTCGCTCGTCTAAACAGCTCCGATCGCGGTCTCGCGACGGAACTTGTTATGGGAGTCCTGCGCTGGCAGCAGAAGCTCGATCAAGTAGTCGAGGCCACGGCGGGCAAGTCCGTAGGGAAGTTCGATGTTGAAGTGAAGCTCGCCCTTCGGCTCGGGGCCTATCAACTGCTTTATCTGGACCGCATTCCTTCGCGAGCGGCTGTGAACGAAAGCGTGGAGCTCGTGAAGCAGCACGGCAAGCGCTCCGCAGCTCCTCTGACCAATGCTGTCCTGCGCAAACTTTCCAAAGAGACTCTCGGCTCATCGCAGCAGCAGCCGGGCAGGGATCTCGCTACTATTTATTCGCATCCCGCGTGGCTGGTAGAGCGCTGGACAAAGATCTATGGCGAGGAGGCCACCCGCGCGATCTGCGAGCAGAATCAGAAGCGTCCGCAAACCACAATTCGCACCACGTCTCCCGCAGTGATCGAAGAACTTTCCCGCGACGGCATCTCGCTTGAACCAGCAACGCTGATCAATGCCGCCTGGCATGTGACGACGGGAGATGTAACCCAAACGCGCGCCTACCATGAGCGGCGACTGGCCATACGAGACGAGGCTTCACAACTCGTCGCGCTGCTCGCTCAGGGAAAGACAATTCTGGACTGTTGCGCTGCTCCGGGCGGCAAGAGTGCAATCGCTGCAGAACAAAATCCGCCTGCCTTGGTGGTCTCCATGGATTTGCATCTTCATCGCGTCCGCCTCATGCGCACACTCACCGGTCTAGCTGCCATCCTCGCAGCCGACGCTCGCCAGCTTCCATTCAACCGACAGTTCGATTGCATCATCGCCGATCTGCCGTGCACCGGAACGGGCACACTCGCGCGCAATCCGGAGATCAAGTGGCGCCTCAAGCCTGAGGATCTTCCGCGGTTGGGACAATTGCAGTTTGAAATTCTGAGCTCTGCCGCCAAGTCGGCGAAGACCATCGTGTACTCCACCTGCTCACTCGAACCCGAGGAGGGCGAAGAGGTGATCAGTAGATTTCTCGCGGAGCACACGGCTTTTCGGCCGATTCCTGTCCAAACTCGACTAGAGCAACTGTCCCAGGAGGGATTGATTCGAGCGGATGCGATTAGCGCTATCGTAAAAGTCGATTTCCTGCGTACCGTTCCGGGAATTCATCCTTGTGACGGATTCTTCGCCGCGATACTGGAGCAGGCGTAAAACCGCCTGCGACGTCACGCGCTCTATTCCACGGCCGCCACGCGGGCATTCTTTCCTTTTAGAAGTTCAGCCGCTTGCGAAGCTCCACGTGTCGCTCCTAACCGTCCAGGAGCATTCACGAGTGCCGCCTGAAACTCTTTCAGTGCCAAGTCGGGATGCTTCTGCTCGAGCAGTAACGACCCTAGCTGTTCGCGAGCGGGAACGATTGGCCCGGGAGTTATCGGAAGCTTTTCAACCGCGTCTTCTTCATCCGCAGCCTGGCGCATGAGGCTTAGGGCTTCGTCGGGTTTGCCCTGCTGCTGAGCGCACCAGGCCGTGAGTCCCCGCCCAAGGATTCTTGTCTGCGCAACCCAATAGTCTTGTCCCGAGGAGCGCAGCTGACTTTCGATTTGCGCCAGACGATCGACTTGCGCGCGAGCCTCCTCGATACGGCCGCGTCGAACAAGTCCGAGCCCGCGAGCCCAAACTGCGACGGCCGTCACTTCCGGCGGACTTCCAGCTGTGGCGGTGATGGCGGTGGCTTCTTCCCATCGACCTAACTCAATGGCATAGCGTACGGGCATCGCGGTTGTGGCGTAGGAACTCTTGAAGCCTCCGGTCAGCGTGCCCTTGTTTCCCAGTTGCTTGATGACCTCAGCGGCTTGTGTGTCGCGTCCACTTTGAAGATACGCATAGACGAGGTAATCCATCGCGTGAAGCTCTTCGCCGGCGTCTCCCTGCTGATGAGCCGCCTCCCGTGCCGCAAGATTGCTGGCGATGGACTCATCCCACAACCCAAGTCGCGTAAAAATATGCGACGGCATATGCAAGGCGTGCGGAGCCGAAGGCGCAATGTTCGAGTATGCGTTCGCGGCAGCCAAACCGCGGGAAGCGAGTTCCGCGTTGTCGTAGGCATGGATGAGGTAATGCGGGATTCCGGGGTGCTGTGGATGAGCCCGATAAAGAGGCTCGAGCAAGTCCGCTGCTTTCTTTTGATTTGCGTGCGTCTTGTCTGCAGGTGACGCGGTTGACAGAAGAGCCAGCGCATAAAACACCTGGACCTCGAGGTTCTCTCTTTCGTCTCTCGCCAAAGCGCTCATCACATCCAGGTACTTCATCGCTCTTCGGCGGTACTGCGCTTCACTCGCATCATCCAGGAGAACGCTAAGTGCAGCGATGAGCTTTCGCTCTCGTTCCGAACCAGATCCCAGCCGTTGAGCTTCTTTGATTTCATTTTTCGCTTCGGGAATTTCGGATGCAGGAAGTGGTGGCTCCCACAACTGATGGAAATGCGTCATGGCGATGCCCCAGTGAACCATCGCACACTGAGGATCTTGCTTTGCTACGCCGCGGAAGGCAGTCTCTGCCGGAGCGTAAGCGAATGAGTGAAGCAAAGCAACTGCGCGGTTGAACTGCTGCTGAACCGCAGGATTGCACGAGACAGGAAACGACACCTCTCCCAACTTCTCCGGCACACCGTGGGAGTGAGCCTCCTGAGCAGTCAGGCAAGAGGCATATGTGATGAGACCTGCCAGAAACAATCGCCACATATTTCGCCAACCATAATCGCAATTCAGTACACGTTCAGGGTACGCGCAGCCATTGTACCGAAGTACCAACTGACATTCGTCGACGCAGCCTAGAATGGCACTGTGAAAGAGCGCTTACTATCAGCGATCGTCTTAGGGAGCTTCTGCCTGGCCGCGCACGCACAAGCTCCACAAGCGGAAAATGAAGCTGCCCGCCGAGTCCGCAAGGCTATCCTTAGCAGCCGCCACCTCGGTGCTCACGGACTCGGATATAACGAGCAATCCATGGAAGCACTCTCCAGAAAGCTGAGTCCGTCCGACATTCCGATTCTGGTCAACTTGCTGGCGGATATAGATCTACACGTGGGTGCGCAGTTTGCGCTGGCGTCACAATGTGAAGCCGCCATTGCTCCGGTTCGTGATGCTGCTGCAGACCATACGATGTCGTTCCTCGATGCCGAAGACACAATGAACTTGATCGAGAATTTAACCGTCTGCTCGCCAGAAACTCGCCAAAGAGCAACCGTGGTGCGCTCCGAAATTCACACCCTTGGAGAAACCGATCAAGCGAAGAGAGAACAGCAAGCTCGTGAACGCGCAGCCGACGATGCACGCATGCAGGCGAACGGCCTCAAAATGTTGGATCCGAAGCAAGCTAAAGGACTCACCAGGCAGGAGCGCGAAGAAGTCTATCGGCGCTCACTCAAAGCCATGGGTTTGAAGGAAGACGGTCCTATGACGCCAGAGCAACGAGATCTAGTGCAGCGTATGTACCGAACCATGGTGTTAGGCGAATCTGGGGATAGACCTCACAATTAATTTCCAAACACTGCACATCGGTTGCGAACTGTTTGTGAACGTCTGTTAGATTCGTTGCTGTTCTTAGCGAGCGGTCCAATCCAAGAATTTCTGAACCGCCAGGTTGAGCAATCCGCGTGCTCCAGATACAGAAGGCAAACCGATGTCCGACAACATCACACCTTCAGAACCGACGGCGACCCGGTCCCGCTGGGCCATCGCACCGTACTTCATCGTTGACGATGTAGTAATGACCGCAAACTTCTATCGCGACAAGCTAGGCTTCCGCTACCAGCGCTTCTGGGGAGATCCGCCGGCATTCTGCATGGTTACGCGCGGCGGAATCATCATCATGCTCAGCCAGTTTCGCAAGACCGGTCTAATGCGTCCGAACGGAAAGGCTGTTCCTAATGGCGATGCCTGGGACGCTTACATCTGGGTAGAAGACGCCGATGCGTTATATGGCGAGTTCAAAACCAAGGGAATAAAGATCGCGCGAGATATCTGCGATCAGCCCTATGGAAACCGCGACTTCGATGTCGAGGACTGCAACGGCTATAGACTCTGTTTCGGGAGCGACCTTAAATCCTGACGGCTTCGAGCTGGCCACTGGTAAGCGGGAGTAACGACAAGCTGGGCAAATCCTGGTTTGCCTCTCGGATTAATCAAAGGGCTATCCCTGCCTACTGCGTGACCGACAACCTGATCTGCGAATCTGGCGTTATACGCGCTCCAGCGGGCGGGCTCTGGGCGGCTATGGTTCCCCAGGTGGGAGTTGTCGTAGGTGTCGGGGAAGGGACTAGAGCGCCGGGAGGACTTCCTTCCTGGTTGGGCACGATGGCTCTCCCGACCACAGCTACGCTGGCAAGCTGCAATCCTGCACGGGCGATCTTCTCTTTGGCCTCGGTTAGTTGGCGGCCAACAAAATTGGGCATTACGTATTCGGGCGTCTTGGGCGGCTGGGCGAGTAACAGGCTTACCTTCGGCGAGGTGAATTCCGTTGCGCCTGCGGCGGGCACTTGTGCGATCACCTGATCCGGTGACACATTGGAAACTGGGACTCCAGGAATCGTGACCGCATCGAGTCCACGACGCCGCAGATTGAGAGTTGCGGCAAGCTCGGTTTGGCCGACCAAATCGGGAATGGAAACACGCAACGGTCCGATGCTCTCGGCGACGCGTATACGTCCTCCGCGGCGCACTCTGCTGTTCGTCACCGGGATTTGCGAGATGATGCTGCCTTCAGGGACGTAGGAACTGTAGAACTTATCCTCGACAAATATGGTGAGACCGGCGTGATTTGCAGCCTCCTGCGCCTGGAACAGCGGCAATCCCTTCACGTTTGGGACGCGCGCCTCACGTCCGTGAATAGCGAACCGCATGGCCGCGAGTGCAGAGAAGAGCGCAATCAGCAGAAGAATGAGCGAGCGGGTGATGAGCCGCAAGAGCCTGATGATGCGCCATTCTCGTTTATCGGCAGTCATCGGGAGACCACGGAGGCCGCCTGCGAATGAACTGTCGTGCTCTGGGCCTTGATTACAGGGGATTGAGGAGCAGGCTTTCCGGGGAAGCTCTCCTCAGGATGCTCGACTAGCGCAACCTGCATGAGCCGTTCCCAGATTGGGAGAGCAGCCAACGCCCCTGACTCTTTTTCGCCCAATGATTTTTTTTCGTCGAAGCCGATCCAGACGCCGCAGGTGATCGAGGGTGAGAATCCGATAAACCAGGCGTCGGTGAAGTCGTTGGTAGTGCCGGTTTTTCCGCCCAAAGCATGCTTCAACCTTGCTCCGGCAGCGGCCGCCGTGCCGTGAAGCATCACGCCTTGTAGCAGGTCGGTCATGGTGCGCGCTGTGTCCACGCTGATCACATCCTTTACTTCCGGATAATTCTCCTCGAGTGAGTGACCTTCGTAGTCCACAACTCGTCGAATGTAGCGGGGAATGACGCGCACACCATCGTTGGGGAAGGCGCTATAGGCCGAGACCTGCTCCTGCAACGTAACCTCTGCAGCACCCAGAGCGACCGGAAGATAGGTCTCCATTTTGGAGGTAATGCCAAATTTTCGGACGTACGAAATCACGGTCGGCATTCCGATCTGAGCCGCGAGTTTCACGGTTGGAACGTTTCGTGACTGCGCCAGGGCATGGCGCAGCGTCACCAGACCTTCGAACTTGTTGTCATAGTTATGGGGCGCCCATACGCCCGATGCATTCGTGAAGCTCACAGGCGCGTCGAGAATGGTATCGTCCGGCTTCGCGCCTCGATCTATGGCCGCGGTGTAGACATAGGGCTTGAATGACGATCCCACTTGCCGCAGCGCCTGGGTCGCGCGATTGAACTTTGACACGTCAAAGTCGCGTCCTCCCACCATCGCTTTTACGTCGCCGGTAGAGTTCTCGATGGCCATCAAAGCGCCTTGCACTCCTGACTCCTGCTCGAGAGTGACGTGCAGCGGTGGGCTCGTTCCATCTGGTCTGGGCGGCGGGATATCCGTAACGTGAACGTAGACTTGGTCTCCGATCTTCAACACTGCGCGCAGATCTTTTTGCTTGGTCCACGCGATGTCGGCCGCGGTGAGCAGACCGTTGACCCTGCCAAGCTTCGCAATGGCAACACCCGGACTTACGGCAATGACCAGTCCGTGCACGTAGCTACCGGCTTCGATGGGTTGGTCCCAATCTGGGTCTGTGTAGCTGGAGACCGTCTGGCCGGTGCTGGAGATGTTTTGGAGATGACCTTTCCAGCCATGACGATGTTCGTAGGCTGCGAGACCGTCGAGTATCGCGCGCTCGGCCATCCTTTGATAGTCAAGATCTAGCGAGGTGTAAACCCGCAGTCCGCCTTCGTGGACCTCGTCGGCTCCATACTTTGATTCGAGGTAGCGTCGAACTTCCTCGACAAAATACGGAGCCATGGAATTCGGCGCGCTCTGAAGATGCAGCCGGATGGGAGTGGACTTAGCCAGCGCGGCCTCTTCGGCAGTGATCTTCCCATCTTCGAGCAGCGCGTTAATCACCATGTTCCGGCGATGCAGCGCACGTTCGGGATTCCTAATTGGGGAATATACGGATGGTCCCTTCGGCAGCCCCGCCAGCAACGATGCCTCTTCGAGCGTAAGATCGCGAGCGTGTTTGCTGAAGTAGTACTCCGAGCCGGCCTCAAACCCATAAACGCCATGGCCCAAAAAGATCTGGTTAGCGTACATCGTGAAGATCTGCGGCTTAGTGAATCTCCGCTCGATCTGGATAGCGAGCATGACTTCCTGAAGTTTCCGTCCGAAATTCTTGTCGGCGGAGAGAAACAGGTTGCGCGAGAGCTGCATCGTCAGGGTTGATGCGCCCTGCACGCGTCCCCCGGAGCGGAAGTCACGATAAGCGGCTCCGAGCACTCTCCACACGTCGACTCCCCAGTGCTTCTCGAAGTCTTTGTCTTCGATGGAGATTACGGCATCTCGCAGGAGTTTGGGGAGATCGTCATAAGTGACAATAACCCTGCGCTGCAGGGCGAACGATCCGATCTGCCGTCCCTGATCGTCGTAAAGCTCCGTGATAGAACTGGGACGGTAGTGCTCGAGCTCGTCGATCTGTGGAAGGTCGGTTGAGTAGACGAGCAGCAAGCCGCAAAGCACACCAACTGTAGCGGCGATCAATGCCAGGAAGAGGAACCCAATCTTGCCAGCCGTCTGCTTTGGCGTGAGGGCAAGTTGTTCGTCGTGTTCCTGCTCAACAGGCGGATTGGTTTCAACGTGCATACAACTCGCGAATCGTCTTAGGAGCTGTGTTGCCTATTATCGCGGAGCGAGGGCCAGGTTGGTGGCGGAAAATCGCCCGCTAGCCGGTGAAGCCAACAGTGAATGGCCGCAAAATAAAAGCGCCAGATGCTTATCTGGCGCTCTGGGAACTCCTAACCAACTGACTAGCTTCTAGCCTTCAACACTTCAATTGCGCGCCGAAGCTGATCGTCATCCTTCTGCTGCTTCGGTTTCTCCTGCGGAGCTGGCGCCGCCGCGCCATCTTCGTCATCCGACAATGCATCGTCGAGGTTGCTGGCTACCACAACGTTGGGTGTCACGGCGTTATCTTCAATCGCTTTGCCGCTAGGCGTGTAGTACTTCGCGACTGACAGGATCAGCGCTGAGCCATCAGGGATGTCGATAACTTTCTGCACCGAACCGCTGCCGAAGGTCTTGTCGCCCACCACGTCGCCGCGATTGTTGTCGAGGATCGCCGCCGCCACGATCTCGCCGGGTCCTGCAGTTCCGCGATTTACAAGCACAACCAGCGGCAGGGTGGTGATTGCCTTCTGTGGCTCAGCAATCAGCGTCTGTTTCGGATACTTTTGACCCTGCAGATACGTAATAGTCCCGTGATTCAGAAAGAGATTGGCGACGGAAGCCGCTTCGGTCGCGTCACCCTGAGAGACGTTCCGCAAGTCGAGGATCAGCTTCTTCGCGCCCTTTTTCTGCTCTTCGCGAATCTTGTTGGCTACTTCCTGTGCCTTGCCTTTGGTGAGAGTCACCGGCTGGATGTCCGCGATCCCGTCTTCCAGAATCTTGTCAGTCGTGCCGGGGATCACGACGTTGTCGCGCGTGATCGTAATCTTCTGGGGCTCAGCCTTGCCGGGACGCACAACTGCAAATTCAATGTTCGATCCCTGCTTGCCGGCGAGTTGTTCCTCGACGGCCGCCAGCGACATCTCGTGCGTGCTCTTGCCCTCGATCGCCTCAATAATGTCGCCCGTCTGGACGCCAGCCTTGTCGGCTGGTCCACCCGGAAGCACTGATACTACCGCCGCGTAACCGAAGCGCCTCGACACCGTCGCTCCGATGTTCGCGTGGCCGTCGTTCTGGTGGTTCTTGTAGAACTTGTACTCTTCCGGATTCAGGTAGCTCGAGTTGGCGTCAAGTGAATCCAGCAGCCCGTGTAAAGCGCCGCTGGTGACGGCCGAGAAGTTCGGCTCCTCGACATATTCCGTCCGAATGCGAGAAAGGACTTCGCTATACACGCCAAGCTGGCGGTAGGCGCCGTCATTGTTACTGCTGGCCGCGTGGACACCTAGTCCACCAAGCACAACCAGGAGAACGATTAAGAACGAGAGGGAAAGGAGACCAATCTTCAAATGCTTCGACATTAGACCTTCTGGCAAGCGCGATAGGCCGCCGCTCACAATGCGATTATAGCTTTGGATGCTCTGTTTGCAGCCCCCGTCTCAAAGCCTTTTTTGTTGCATTTACGCACTTTAGACGTACCCTGCTGACGAGTACGAATCAGGGCCAACAGTCGAGTTGGTGCTCAGTTCATATTTGGCTGGGATGTCGTTAACCCTAAGCTGCTCTTGTGGATAGAGGTTGCTCTACTGTTGGCCGACCGGGAATTGCTGGTGCTTCAGGTCCCGGGGATAGCCATCCAAACCCAACTCCCGGCTCTTCGGACCCAGGCTGGGAGATAGCGGTGTCTCTTGCACAACCAGCTGTGCGGTCGTCCGCACAGCCTTACCGGTGATTCTCCATTGCTGTTGCTTGCCGCGTTTCCCTTGGACTTTCGTGCTCACAAATGCGTGCAAAGATGGGAAGTAAGTGCGGCACATACGCTCGCGATGAAAAACCTCGCCGATTTCGCCCTGGAGCAGCATCGCGTTTACGTCCTTCGCCATTTCGAGGTAGACGCGACTGGCGATATCGTGTGCTCGGCTTATGCGAGATCAAATCCGGAGAAGATTATCGCAGCGCGCTTCGCCCAAGCTGTCATGAAATCCACGTGGCAAGAGCACGAAAACACCTTGAAGCTCCCCTGGCCCCTCGAGGTGATCAGCTTTCACGCTGTTAGACTGGGAAGACGCTTCCGATTCACCCTGAACTGCGTTGACTTCCAGCGCGAATGGGAATCGGAATGGCCGCAGCTGATTTAGTTCCTCTGCCATGCCCTTTACCCGGCGCGATTTTCTCCGCAGCAGCCTTTGCGGCCTTGGCTACTCACTTCTCCTGCCACACCTAGGCGCGGATTCAAGGAAGCGCGACACCGTCGATGACCTTCTGGTCGAAATCGAGCGCCGTGCGTGCCTCTTTTTGTACGAACAAGCTGATCCGGCAACCGGACTGGTGAAAGACCGAGCCCGGCATACCGGACCCGACACGCACACGGTCTCGAGCATCGCAGCAGTTGGCTTTGCCCTGAGCGGCATGTGCATCGCCCATGCCAACGGTTTCCTGAAACGGTCCGAAGCGCAGAGTCGAGTGCAGCAGACACTTGAATTTCTGGCCCGCCGCATGCCGCACGAGCACGGTTTCTTCTATCACTTCGTCGATATGCATACGGCCGAGCGCGCATTCCGTTCTGAGATTTCGTCCATCGATACGGCACTGTTGCTGCTTGGGGTCCTGCACACGCGCGCCTACTTCGATTCCAAGCCGATCCGCCAACTCGCCACCGAGATCTACGCGCGTGTGGACTGGAAGTGGATGCTGAATAGCGGCGAAACACTCGATCACGGATTCAAGCCCGAAATCGGCTTTCTTCCGTCCCGCTGGGATTCATATTCCGAGTTGAAGGGGATGTATCTCCTGGCGATCGGATCCCCGACGCATCCCATTCCGCCGTCTTCCTGGGAAGCCTGGACTCGACCCATCTACGAATACGGCGACCTGCGCTACATCAGCGCACCAGCGCCTCTATTCATTCATCAGTCAGCCCATGCCTGGATCGACTTTCGTCACAAGCGAGACACTCACGCCGATTACTTCGAGAATTCCCGGATTGCCACCCTCGCTCACAGACGCTTCTGCCTGAGCCTGCGCGACAAGTATCCCTGGTACAGCGACGAGCTGTGGGGAATCACCGCCTCCGACTCCGAGCACGGCTATGTTGTGTGGGGAGGTCCGCCTGAAATGGGACCCATCGACGGCAGCGTTGTTCCCTGCGCAGCGGGAGGATCACTGGTCTTCCTTGCTGATGACTGCAAGCTTGTTCTTAAGACCATTTTCGACCGATATCCAAAGGCCTGGACGCGCTACGGATTCGTCGACGCTTTTAATCCCAAAACGGGATGGTATGATCCTGAGGTCCTCGGCATCGATCAGGGCATCATGCTCCTGATGGCCGAGAATCTGCGCAACGAGGGCCTGTGGAAAGTGTTTATGCGCAACGAAGAGATTATGCGAGCGATGAAAGCGGTGGGATTCAGGTCAGAACAGCACTGAAAACAAGGTGAACACGAAGGACACAAAGGTCACGAAGATTCTTTGTGACCTTCTAAGTTGCCTCCGTGACCTTCGTGTGCGCTCTTCTCGGTGCCTGTTTCGATACCTACTTCACTTCCACCACCACCAAACTCTGGGCCGGCAAATCCAAACTCAATTGATTGTCTGTAATCTGCCGACGCTCAGGCTCGGGCAGCGCCGCAGCTCGTTGCAGCGTCACAATCTGCGAGCGCGTCGGGTACTTCGGACTTCCCATCTGCGCATACGCGTCCAGCAGAGATCCATGAGTAGAGTCGACACGATAGATCACGGCAATGTGCCTTCCGGTAAGTCCGGAAAACTGAAACGTCACGCTCTTCGCTGCTCCGGTAGCTCCGGGCAAAACGAGATTCCAGGCGGCGAGCACCGGTTTACCTTCTTTGGTAGAGGCTAGTGCCATATTGGAACTAAGTGGCAGCCGCTGGTCGCCCAACAAGTGCAGGACCTTGAAAGCGTTGAACGCCGGCTTAGGCAATCCTCCGGCAGCAATAATTCCGAATCCGCCGTAGAAAGGCGTTTTCACCACGCCTTGTTCCTCAAAAACGTCAGAGAAGGTCCAGTACGACATAACGTCGACTAGCTCATCGCATTGGCGAATGGTGTCGGCAAGCCAAGGAGCCATGAAGACCTGATCGGTGATCTGCGGCTCATTCATGTAGCTCGCGTTGTACTCGCTCCAGATCAGCGGCAAGTTCGGCTTCGGCGAGGCTTTAATCTCGTCATGAACTTTCTTTACCGCGCGGCAAACCATCTGGTCGCGCGGGATGTTCTCGTGCGTGCCAAAGACGTCTTCGGCTTTGTCATTGGCATAAACGTGGGTCGAAAAGAAATCAGCAGGCACATTGGCCTTCACGACGTGCTGAATAAAAGGCTCAGCCCATGCCGCCTGCGCCGTCGCAGGACCGCCGACACGCAATCGCGGACTCACGGCCTTCACCGCCCGCGCGGTGTGATCGTACAACTCAAAATACGTCGATTGTCTTGGTTCGCCTGCCCAGAAGTCGAGATTGGGCTCATTCCAAACTTCGAAGTACCACTGCGCTACTTCATCCAGGCCATAGCGCTCGACCAGATGCTGTGTAAAGGCCGTGATCAGCGCATCCCACTTCCCGTAATCCTTTGGCGGCGCGGGAGAAAACTTGTACCAGAAGGCATGCAGCACGGGAGAAGCAGCTAGCTTCTTCGGCATGAAGCTCAGTTCAACAAACGGCTTCACTCCATGCGCCAGTAGCCCGTCATAGATCTGATCGACGTAAGAAAAGTTGTAGACCGGATTGCCCTGCGCGTCTTCGTCATACACGCCATTCTCGTCGTGAAAGATGGCGTGGAAACGGACGTACTTAAATCCAGTGATCTCCCGCGTCCAGTCCAGATCACGCCGATAGCTCTCACGCATCGAGACGTTACCGCGCTCCGCGCCGAACATCTGTTCCCAGAAATGCGGAAATGGAGTAGTAGGAGCAGAGAGATCGACACGCACAAGCTCATTCGCCGGATTCGAAGGCTGTTCTTGCCCGGCGACAGTCTCCGCAACGAGTAGTAATAGAGGGATAAGCAGTTTTGTAGTCACGTGCCTGTTCATGAGTACAAGTAGGGCGGCGATCATATCTGCCGCCCCATTAAAAAGAATCCGTCAGAACTGGATCTTTGCCTGAAGCTGGATCACTCTGCCGGCAAACGCGCTGTTCGCCTTCCCGAATTGGCCCGTGTTAATGATGTCAGTTGGAGCCGTAGCCGGAGCAAAGTTCGACAGGTTTAGTATGTTGAAGACGTTGAACGCGTCGCCGCGGAATTGTATGCGAGCGCCTTCGCCGACCAAAGGCAATTTCCCGAACGAAAAGCTCTTTGCCAGCGACAAGTCAATGTCAGAGTAGCCCGGACCGCGGAAGAGGTTGCGACAGCGGCAGCCAGGACCTGGTGTGGTCACGTCGAACTCGGCCTTCGGATTCGGGAATATGCCATTGATGAACTGTTGCTTCGACGGATCCTGAATCGCGCCGCCGAAGTAAGCGAATGGGTAGTCCGGACAGAAGCTGTCGCCATTGCGGTCTGCCGAAGTGTTGCAGCTCCCGATCGCCGCCGTGAAGGGAAAGCCGGTGTTGTGAGTGGCGATGGTACTTATCTGCCAACCGCCCAACAGCGTGCCTACGGTGTCATGCCGCCCACGAAAGATCGGCAAGTCCCATACCGCAGCCAACTGGAAGTAGTGCCGCGAATCGAAGTCCGAGTCCGATTTGTTCAATATCGGATTGCTCGGCTCAAACTGCTGGCCGCCGATGTCGTACGAAGCGGTATCGATGGTGTGGCTCCAGGTATACGAGCCCGAGAGGCTGACACCATGGCTGAGTTGATGAGTAACGCTGGTAATCAGTGCGTCATAGCTCGCGTTCACATCGGGAAGCGGGAAGAAGACTCTGCCGAAGCGATTGTTGCCAACCGCCACCGGCGTTGGACACGCTGGATTCGATGCACCACACGCGATGCCATTCGCACTCTTGTTTTTCACCTCATCGATATTGCCGTCGAAAGTATCGCCTGGGGTGATGCGGTTGACGTCGATCGTGCGCACCAGCTTGCGAGTGCGGCTGCCGTGATAACCGATCTTCAGCACGTCGTATTTTGTAAATCCTTCCTGCATCTCCAGAGAGTAGGAGTACACATACGGATTCGGCTCATCCGGCAACGAGGCAAATAGATCCGTTTTCGTGGTCGTTGTGCATGCCGGATTGCCGCACAGCGCGCCATCCGGGGCCACACCAAATGCCAATCCGGGATTGGCGGGGAAGCTGAATGCGGAGTTGCTCGAGCCCAGGGCATACAGAATGTTCGAGCCCGGTGGCGGACCCTGAATCCGTCCAGGATCGAAGAAACAGCAGGCCTGCGCCGCCGCGGTGAAAGGAGTGTTCTGACGAGTGTTGGAGAAGACAATTCCCATGTCGCGGTTGAAGGAGATGCCGAATCCCCCGCGCAGTACAAGATTGCCTCCACCACCGGACGGACTCCAGGCAAAACCGAGCTTGGGAGCGAAGTTGTTGCGATCAGCGTTGTACAACTCGTTCGCCGGTCTTACGCTACCGGAACATGCGGTTGGGAAGTAATTAATGCAGGTCAGACCACCCGCGCCTGTTGTCGCGCCTCCGAAGACATAATTCGTCAGCAAATTGTCTGTTTCTTTGAGGGGCGTGAAGTATTCCCATCGCAAACCCAGCGTGAGGGTCAGATTTGGCCGCATCTTCCACGTATCCTGGGCGAAGACCGCATAGTCGCTGGTTCGGAAGTGGCGCAAGCCATTTTCAGGTCCGCCGGTCCGCGGATTCACGCCCACCTGCTCGTTGAAGCAGCATGCATCGTTCGCGAAATTCAGTAGTCCGCGGAATTGATAGAAAGGACGAGAAAAACCGGATTCATCGTCATTATTTTGTTCCCGAATGTAATCTCCCCCAAGTCTTAGAGCATGGCGGCCAATTACCCAGGTGAGTGTGTCCCTGAAGTCGTAAGTGTTCTCGGCCAACTTGCCCGGAGTGGTGCCGGAAGCAATGATTCCCAAGTTCCCGTTTCGGCTCTGGTCACCAAAACCATTCGCATCGAAATCGAAGATGCCGATTTGCGGCAATCCGAAGTTAGTCGTCCCGCTGCTCGTTTCCTGGTTGAAGGCGAAGCGGGTGACGTTTGCCCGAACATCGTTCAGCAGTGAGTTGCTGATAACGCGGGTCCAGCCAATCGCGGCTGTCCAGTTGTCGGGTGAAAATGCGATATCCTGGGTCGGCCGCACAGCACCGTTTAGGTTATCGAGCAACGTGTAGTAAGTCCCAAAAAAGAACTGGTTCTTGCCCGCACTGTAATCCATGCGCCCGTTGTACTGATTGCCGTTCGAGCTGTTTGGGATTCGCAGATCGAAGACTCCCCAATCGGGAATCCCGTCCGGCCCATTACCAATTGCCTGCCCAACTGCTGTTCCGGGCTGATACCAGGTACCTACCGCGCGGCCATCAAGCGAGCAGCAGTCCACCGTCTTGGTTGTGCTCGAAATGCGCGGCGCAATTCCCGACAGGCCGAAGATCTTCGCCGCGAGGCTGTTCGGATTTGTCGACTTTACGTACTGTTCGAACTGCGGAGTTTCCAGGGTCACCGAACGCTGCAGCACCGTGTTGTGCAGGCGCACACCTTCATAGGAGAAGAAGAAAAATAAGTGGTTCTTGATAATTGGTCCGCCGGCGCTGCCCGCGAACTGGCGGTACTTCTGCTCACTTCTCTCCGGACACTGGCTGGCGACGATCATGAACTGAGTGGTGCCGCTGTTACAGGTAATCGGCTTCGCTCCGGCTGCCGGAGTAGGACCGTAGAACTTGTTAAACGCGTTGAAACCCGGGTCCTGAAAGAGGATCGCTCCGCTTCCATGCAAGCGGTTTGTGCCGCTCTTGGAAACTGTCTTCGTGATGAGTCCGGAGTTGCGACCATCCTCAGCATCGAAACTTCCAGCCACCGCAGTGATTTCCGACACTGATTCCTGGTTAGGCGTAATAACCGCAGCGCCACCATTCCCCAGGCTGTCCACCTGAACGCCATCGACAAGATAGTGATTCGCGCTCACGCGCTGGCCATTCGCCACTACCTGAACCTGATTCTCTGTTTGGAAGATTTGACTATTTGACTGCCCTGGCCCCACCTGCTGCGGAAGATTAGCGGAGTTCCCATTGGCGGAACGCGCTCCAGTCCCAAATACTCCCGGAATGGTTCGTAGAAGCTCGTATGGGTCGCGTCCCTGTTCGGGAATCTCCAACACTTCGCGTGTGCCGATCGTTGCCTGGTTATTGGCCGTCTCGGTCTGAAGCAGATCATTTCCGCCGGTGACTGTCACCTGCTCAGTTGCCGGTCCTGCCGACATTGTGAGATTCAATCCCCGCGGCGACTCCGCCTGTACCTGCACCACGCCACTAGTAACCGGGCTGAAGGAGGTCGCACTTGCGTTCACTGTGTATGCCCCCGGCGGCAGGTGGTCGACTCGATAAAGACCAGAGGAGTCTGAGGTTGCCGTGGCCGCCACCCCCGTCGCCTGGTTAGTAACAGTCACAGTTGCACCGGGAATCACGGCGCCAGAGGTATCCTGTACCGTTCCTTGAATCGAGCCGTTGAACTGAGCAAAAGCAGGGGCGGAGATACAGAGGCAAATCGCTGCCAAAAAGATCGTACGCAAACGGGACATTCTCAACCTCCGGAGGGACGCGAAGCTAATTCACGCGTAGGTTCGTAATCAGGAACTACGTATTTTGGTTAAACGATTAACCGAAACGGCAACTTTTAGCACTGGTGCACAATCGAAGTCAAGCCGGGGGCGACAAAAGTGTGGGCTGGTGTTTCAGGAGGGAACGTGGCCTAATGCAGCGGCGCCAAATCTGCTGGGCGCAAGTTTTGTAAACATTACAACAGTGTTCACAATGGAATTGCCCTCTAACGACTGTCATCCTGAGGCCCGATGTTAGCCGAAGGATCTCCCGGAATATGTAGAACGTAATTGCTGCGTCCTGGCTCTTACACGATAATCGTTGGCCTAAGGCCAGGATGCGACAATCAAGTCCGACATATTCCGGGAGATCCTTCGGCTAACATCGGGCCTCAGGATGACAGGCTTAGCAAATTGAGCAGTGACCGGCACCGATCACACACACATGCAACGCCGAAAGAAAACACGACGAACCGCGCAGCCCAAACAGAATGCGCCTGTAACAATTAGCAGTCTCGCGAAGTATCTGAAACTCTCCCCCGCCGCTGTCTCGATGGTGTTGAACTCGACACCCAGGGCAACGCGCTTTCCCGAAAAGACAAGAAAACGCATTCTCGCCGCTGCCGCCAAATTCAACTATCGTCCCAACTTTGTCGCCCGCTCTCTCCGCAAGCAGCAGACGTTTACTATCGGCGTCCTCGTCCCTGAAGTAAGCGAAGGCTATGCCGCGCTGGTGCTGGCCGGCATCGAGGACTATCTGCTCCAGGCCGGCTACTTCTATTTTGTGGTCAGTCATCGCCATAAGACGCATTTGCTCGAGCAATATCCGCGGCTGTTTATGGATCGCCTGGTGGAAGGGATCATCGCCGTCGATACCACGGAGCTGCCATTTATCCCGCAGGTTCCCACAGCCGTTGTCTCCGGACATCGCCGGATGCCCGGCATCACCAACGTAGTACTCGACCACCGTCGTGCCGCAGTGCTCGCCCTCGAACATCTCTTGCAGCTCGGACACCGGCGCATTGCCTTCATCAAGGGCCAGCCATTCAGCTCTGATACCGAGACACGTTGGTCTTCGATCCGCGACGCCGCGCGCAAGCTGGGCCTGCCAATCGATCCCAATCTGGTCACACAGCTCCAGGCGGATTCCCCTACCCCAGAGCCCGGATACGACGTGACCAAGTCCTTGCTGGCAAAGCACCGCCACTTCACCGCGATGTTTGCCTTCAACGACATCTCCGCCATCGGCGCCATCCGCGCGCTTCTCGATTCGGGAATGAAAGTCCCAGCCGATGTCTCCGTGATCGGCTTTGACGACATCCAGAGCGCCGCCTTCCAGAACCCGCGCCTCACCACGATCCGCCAACCATTACGTCGCATGGGCGAACTCGCCGCCGAGACGCTGCTCAAACGAATTCGCGGCACGGAACATCACAAAGTGATCGCCGTAGAGCCGGAATTGATCGTGCGCGAGTCGACGGCGGCTCCGCCGATCGAGAGTTTTGAGGGATTGCGAGAGATCGCAGCGGCTGAGGCGCGCAAGGCAAGGTAGAGACGCAGCATGCTGCAGGGCTGTCCAAATTAGTCTTAGGAAGGGCACCGGCTTCAGCCGTGCCGTTTGAAGTTTCGGATTGATCAGGCTTTAGCCGCTGCGGTTGTGTTTCTCGATGGAGTTAGCTATTTAGGTTTCGGGCAACCGATTTAAGATTTTCGGTCACGAAGCGGAGTCCA